>NZ_JBEKBF010000024.1:0-51309 GCF_050015535.1 Binatus soli (SeqCode)
GCCCCGGTCAACCGCAACCGGGGCGACTCCCTGCTCGGTCTCTGCTGGTTACCGGACGCTCCACAGGGATGGTGACGGACATGATCGAAGCTTCGGCATCCTGATTCCGTTGCTTCCGACATCGACGTGGCGGCCCGAGTGGCCCGAAACCACAGAAGCTCGCGAACAGAGAATTAACGGTTTGATGGGATATTGCCGGGAACGTAAATCAACAGCCTGCTAGAACTGTCGCGGCCAGTTGATTTCCCCGCAGTAGCGCAGGAGGCCGGCAATCCGGTCTCCTGCTTTTTTTGGTGTTGTGTTCACGGTCCGCGAACGCCACGATTTTGCCGATGACGATCGCGCGATGCGCGTGTTAGAATTGCGCGATGGCCGCGATATCCGAGTCAGTCAACGGTGGGCGCTTCGACGCAACGCTGGCGCGCCATGGAATTCGCGCGCTCAGCCGTAAATCGCCCGCGACCATCCAGGTAAATGTCGGCAAGCTGTGCAACCAGGCGTGCCATCACTGTCACGTCGATGCAGGCCCGCGGCGCACCGAGCAGATGACGCGTGCGACGGCGGAGCGAGTGATCGAGGTGCTCGCGGCAAGTCCGCGAGTCGGGACCCTGGACATCACCGGCGGCGCGCCGGAGCTGAACCCGAACTTTGCGATGCTCGTGGAACGGGCGCGTGCGCTTGGCCGCAAGGTGATCGTTCGATGCAATCTGACGGTGACGCTGGAACCCGGGATGGAATGGCTGGTGGAATTCTACCGGCGGTCGGGCGTCGAATTGGTTTGTTCGCTCCCATGCTACACCGCGGAGAACACGGATCGTCAGCGGGGCGCGGGGGTGTTTGACAAGAGCATCGCGGCGTTGAAGCAACTGAATGCCGTCGGATTCGGGCGCGATGAGCTGCGGCTGGATCTCGTGTACAACCCGATTGGCGCGTCTCTGCCGCCGCCGCAGGCCGGGCTTGAAGAGCAATACCGGGAAGAACTCGCGCGCAATTTCGGGGTCGTTTTCGATCGGCTGCTGACAATTGCGAACATGCCGATCGCCCGCTTCGCCAATCAGTTGAGAACTACCGGGATTCACTCAGCGTACATGAGCCTGCTGGTGAATCACTTCAACCCAGCGACCGTGGATGGGCTGATGTGCCGCAGCCTGGTCAGTGTCGGATGGGACGGGCGGCTCTACGACTGCGATTTTAATCAGATGCTGGAAATTCCGCTCGGTGACAGTGCTGCATCGACGATCTGGGACATCGAAGATGTGGGCGAACTTGCAGGCGCGCGCATCGCGACCGGATCGCATTGTTTCGGATGCACGGCGGGCGCGGGATCGAGCTGCGGCGGCGCGATCGCCTGAGTCGAAGGGCGTCACCGTAAAATGGAGAAGCTGAGTAACGCGCGAGCGGCAGTTCAAGCGTTGCGCTCGTGATCGGAAAACCAGGCTGAGGTGCAAGCTGATGAAGATCAAAACGAGCATTAACGTAGTCGTGGCGTCGGCCGTTTTCTGGATGGCGCTGATGGGTGCGGCTTGCGCCGCAAACAACCCCGTTCCCGGATGGGATCCGAATGCGTTCCGCGACCAAAGCACGCTCCAGATCATGACGATCGGGCCCGAGGAGGGCGAGCACTGGTCGAGGCTGTGGCTGGCCGTTATCGACGGGCAGCTATACGTCCGGCTGGGCGATCGAGCGTACGGCAGAATTCAGAAAAACACGGCGGGCCTCTACGTGAAGGTGAAGATTGGCGACAATGAGTTCGACAAGGTCCGCGCGGAGGCGGCGCCTGAAATGGCAGACAAGGTCGCAGCCGCGATGGCCGACAAGTACTGGATGGACATTCTGGTTCGGCACGAGTCGCATCCGATGACGGCGCGCCTGGTTGCGGAGCCGACCCCATCGCCGGCGCCGGCGAAATGATCGACGGCGCGGCGCATCGCCTTTCAACGCAATGTTCGCGGCGCTGCGAGGGCGGCAAATAAAACGATGCCGCCCGTCTGACTTCGGCGAGCGGCCGCTTTGTCCCCTTTTGTGAAGTTCAGACCCCGGCCGATTTGTAGAGCGCGCAGCGCAGCTTGAAGAAGTGAGCCATCGAGGTGAGGTATCGGACGCGCCACGCCGCCGCCATCTTGCCCTTCGTGAGATCGAGGCCGTAACGCCGTCCGATCAAGTCGTAGGCGGACTTTATCCGCTTGAATAGATCGTCCGAGAAACCCGGCCTGAGTTGCGAAAGGCCGCCGATCTTTTTGATCAATTCCGGGCTGTAGGCTGCGAGCGCGACCAGACTGTCGGCAAACAGTTCATCCTCTTCGAGCAGATGATTGGCGAACGCGCCTTCCATGAATGCCGTGTGGGCGGCCTTTTCTCCGATCAACGAGCCGTAGATGTAGTGGCCGAGTTCATGGCCGAGTGTCGCGGCGACAGCGCCGGGATGATGCGCGGTGTTGACGAAGATCACGAACTTGCTTTTGTCGCCAAGCCTGGCACGGCAGTAAAATCCGCGCAGCGCGAGCCCTGCGCCGGTGCGATAAGGTTCGGCCCGCAGTTCGAGTTCGCGTGGACCGAAAATTTTGCCCAGGTAACCGAGCAATTGCGGGCTGCCGAGATCCGCCGGGCCGCCGTAAGCCGAGGCGTGTCGATTGATGTCATTCTCGACGATCTGCGCCAATTCCCTGAGCAGAGGCTTGGATGGAAGCGCGGGCACCTCCGCATAGTCGGCGGAGAGAATCTTTTTCAGGTCAGAAAGCTGATTGAGGACCCGGGGCCCGAGCGAGTCGAATGGAACCTTGATTTCGGCGAGCAGCTTGGAAACGAGATGGTCAACTTCACGAGTTTCCAGCGCCGCAGGTTCTCGCGACGGCATTCGTTTAGCAGGGGCCGGCGATGAAGTCAGGGCTGCACTCATAAAACGACCACGAAGTCGAAATGCCAGACTGACTGGCATGACCGACGTTTTATTTTAAGTGACTCGCGCTGCTTTCCAAAGCTCATCTATATCGGTCTAAGATGAGCAAATCGTATGCCATACTACCTATAGATAGCGCAATTGGATGCCAACCAATTAATAGTGTGGGGAACTTCGCTACGATGCGCCCTTGCAACTTGGCAAGTGCGCTTTTGAACCAATTACCCGACGCTGCGATCAGCCGGAGGTATCCGAAAGCCCCCAGCTGACCGCACCGCGGCTGGCCACGCCGCCGCCGACAGGTCACGCGGTCCGGTGCGACACGGAGGCGGACTTCGACGGGGCAGTTTTGGCGCCGTTTGGCGCGTCCAAGCCCGTCGGGCCGTTCCGAAATACCGCAACGGTTGCCATCATCGGTACGGCTTGCCATTAGTGTCATTTTCAAAATGCCGAAAACCAAATTTGAAATTCTACCCGGCTTGCCGTATCCGCTTGGCGCGACCTGCGACGGTGCGGGAGTGAACTTTTCGATATTTTCCGAGCACGCGACCGGCGCGATGCTGTGCCTGTTTGGCGGCGCCGCTGTCGCTGGTAACACCGAGATCGCGCGAATACCGCTGGTCGAGCGCACCGAGCACATCTGGCACGCCTATGTTCGCGGTGTTCGGGCCGGTCAGCGTTATGGCTATCGCGTCAGCGGTCCCTACGATCCCCCCGCGGGACATCGCTTCAACTCCGCCAAGCTGCTGCTCGACCCGTATGCGCGGGCGCTCGATCGCACGCCTCGATGGGACGATTCGATGATCGGCTATCGCTCGACCGCGGTCGACGCTGCGCCTCGTCTGGATCTGCGGAACAGCGCGTCTGCGATGCCCAAGTGCGTGGTTGTCGATTCAGCGTACGACTGGGATGGCGATCGCAAGCCCGCAATTCCGTGGGAGGATCTCGTCATCTACGAGGCGCACGTGAAGGGGATGACCGCGCTGCATCCCGAAGTGCCGCGCCGGGTTCGAGGCAAATTTGCGGCGCTCGCGTCGCTGGCCGTCATCCGGCACTTGACCGCGCTCGGCGTGAACGCGGTTGAATTGATGCCGGTGCATCAGGCAGCCCCCGAACGCCGCTTGTCCAAAACCGGCCTGAGCAACTATTGGGGATACAATACAATCGGTTATTTCGCGCCGGACATCCGCTTCGGATCCCGCGGCGGGCCCGGCAGTTGCGTCACGGAATTCAAGGCAATGGTGAAGGCGTTGCACGGCGCGGGAATCGAGGTGATCCTCGACGTCGTTTACAACCATTCGGGCGAGGGGAATGAGAGCGGGCCGACGATTTGTTTCCGGGGAATCGACAACGCGACTTACTATCGGCTGCGCACCGACGGCAGCGGCCGATGCGAGGATTACACGGGCACCGGGAACTCGCTCGACATGACACACCCGCGGGTTCTGCAGATGGTAATGGACAGCCTGCGCTACTGGATACTCGAGATGCACGTGGACGGATTCCGCTTCGACCTTGCGACCACACTTGCGCGCGGTCCGGGCGGCGAATTCGCGGTCAGGAGCCCGTTTTTTGCGGCGATTGCGCAGGACCCTGTGATATCGGCGGCCAAATTGATCGCGGAGCCGTGGGACGTCGGCGATGGCGGCTACCGGGTCGCCGGGTTTCCGGTCAACTGGAAGGAATGGAACGGCAAATACCGCGACAGCGTGCGCGATTTCTGGCGCGGCGCGGGCTATTCGATGGGCGAGTTTGCATCGCGCGTCACCGGCAGTTCGGACCTGTACCGCGCCGGCGGCCGCGCGCCGCTCGCGAGCATCAACTTTGTCACCGCGCACGACGGCTTCACGCTCGCCGACCTCGTTTCGTACAACGAAAAGCACAACGAGGCGAATGGCGAGGAAAACCAAGACGGCCACAGTGACAATCGATCGTGGAATTGCGGCGTGGAAGGACCGAGCGAGGATCCCGCAATTCGCGCGCTTCGCGAGCAGCAAAAGCGCAACTTCCTTGCGACGCTGTTGCTGTCGCAGGGCGTACCGATGATGCCGGCCGGCGACGAGCTCGGACGTTCGCAGCGCGGCAACAACAACGCCTACTGCCAGGACAATCCGATTTCATGGATCGATTGGGATAGCGCCGACGCGACGCTGATCGATTTCACCCGGCGGCTGATCCAGCTCCGCCGCAAGCATCCGATCTTCCGGCGCCGGGGATGGTTCACCGGCGCCCCTGCGAAGGGCAGCCGGCTGAAAGATCTCGAATGGTTCCGGCCCGACGGCGCCGAGATGACCAGTAGCGACTGGGGGGTAGGATACGCGAAAACGCTCGGCGCGTTCATGAACGGAAAAGCGATAACCGAACGCGATCGCGCCGGCGCTCGAATTGCCGACGACAGCTTCTTTGTGATGTTCAACTCATATCGCGAGCCCATGGAATTCAAGCTGCCGCCGAAACCATGGGGGCGCGAGTGGACGATAATCCTCGACACCGCGGATGCGGCGGCGCCGCAGCGCGTACGATCATTCTCATTCGAAGAACGGGTTCACCTCGCGGGACACGCGATGGTCGTGTTGCGGCGCGCAGCGTGAATCGCGGTTTTACCGGCGGTGTCCGGCAGCGGCTACGAAACCTCCATGCCCTGAGCGCGGAAGACTTGCGCCATATCGACCGCCGGATAAATTTCGAACGAGACCCCGCGCCAGTACTCGATCATCGTGCGGATGTCGTTGTGATTGGACGACTCGAACACGAGCACGTCCGGAGTATCGCTGCTCAGCGGTCCGTAAAAGCCGATGGTCTTCAATCCGGCCGGCTTGGCGCCCTCGTTCCACCATTTGCGCGATTTTGCGATGATGTCGGTGTCGAATCCCGGCCTGTTCTTGATGAACGCAATGTAGAGCATGGCTGATGCCTCCTTGTTTCGACGATCGATCCGAGCATTGGTTATAGCACCGCACGTTTCTTGAGTCGCGGGAAGCTGGCGGGCGCGATCGGTCGCGAACCGTTGTGTTGGGTCGTGATCGGCGGTCGTTTGGCAGCGATTCCAAGCGCCGGGTCGCTATCGGTGCGAGAAACTCACGGATGTTGCTTACACGGAATATTATCAACCGAAAGTTTTGAGGAATGGTTAAGCCGTTGAAGACACACCGCTACCGGTGTGTCTGTTGCGAGGACGGAAGGCAAAAGCTCAGGCCGGAAATATCCGCACTTGCGGCTAAATTTAAGCGACAGTCGCTTCAGGCCAGAACTGTTCGTCGACGCACTGGTCGAACGACCACGGACAGTCTTTTGGAAACATCCCGTCATCCAGGCCAGTTTCCGCTTCCGCGGCGTATCGCGCTTCTTCAAACGCGTCGGGCAGGATCTCTACCGTCTTGGGCTGCAGGCTGGGGCTCTTGCGAAGTAAGCGGCGAACGGCAACACGCTGTTCCTGGACGGAGGCCCTCCAGCTGTTGCACTGTTTTTCCGGTTGATATTTCCACTTCAGGAGATGGGACAACAGAATCTTGAGGCGGTTTTCGAGCTCCCTTTCCTCGCTTTTGCCCAAGTCCTTGATCTCCTCGGCGACGTTGCTGAAGTCGGTTTCCTGAAGAGGTGCCCGTTCAACAGCTTCCGCCTGTCCTTCGGTCCACCCGTAATAGTCGCGGTCGTACAAACTCTCTGCTTCAACGGGCGCTAGCCGCCAGAACACTGGCAACACGGACATACGGAGTACCAGCCACCATAGGTAGGTGAGGTCTGCGGACGACGAGAGTTCACGATCGTCAATCAATCCATGTGCGAGTCTGTGTCTGAGGTTGGGTCCCGAACGTGCCACTAAGAGGCCCTCCAAGTCGAAGGCCAAATCCTCTGAGAAGACCCTTTTGAAGTCTTCGGACTCCAGGAGAGGCTGCAAGGTTATGTCCTCTTGCACTCCTTCGCTGAGTAGCTTTGAAGTACGATTGCCGCTCGCGGAGAGAACGTATCTAAAGGAATTCTCCAACTGAGGGATCAGGAGATTCGCGGCAATCAAAAGGTCGCCTGTCATACCCGCCTGCAGGCCACGCGCGAAGGTCTGCTGGCGCTCGGGCGGAACTACGGGGTTGTTCTCCACGATTGTCTGCCAGTCTTCGACCTTAATCTCGTGCTCGGACAAGATCTGCTGCCTTGCGGGTTCAATAACGGCTTGGGCCGTTAGCGCACGGTGAAGGGCGGTCTCGCGGAACATCGACCAGCGCATCGCTTCTTCAATTTCGTCCGCATCATCGGTTGCCATCGATGGTTTCTTTGAAACCACTTTGCCAGAGGCGTCGACGACCTGAGCGGCGAGATAGTGTATCAATGGGAAGTCTTTGACATGCTCACTTACGCGCGCGCGCAATTCCTTGAGATTAGGTGGCGCCGACAACTGCGCCAACGCGAGCAGTGCCTCGTACAGGCCCTTGCCTTTTATGGCGGTCATGGCTTGCATCGCAATGGGCCGGATATCGATTTGACCGGATGCGATCCGTCCCATCTGAGAAGTCGAGAGTCGCTGAACCTTGAGCAGGCGCTTGTGCAAGGCTTCTACCCGGTCTCGCGGATAGTTGCTGATGCGTCGGTAGGCCTCAATGGCTCTTGTTAGACTGTCGGCTACCAGCATGTAGCTAGGAGGCTTGCCGGCTTCGAGAAGGTCTGCCTTGTGAACATACTCCTCCGCCGCGGCGATGATCGCATCCTTTTGAGCAGCCTCGTCACCGGCTAGTGCGAGCCACTTCGCTTCACGAGTTCTGAATTCGCGCACTGTATCAGGGTAGGCCTCAGAAGTGTTCGCCGCGGTTTTCGCAATCAGAGCGTACTCCCTGGGATCGCCAACACGGAACTCGATCAGCAGATCCATGAGTTGAAGAGACAGCGGCACGAGCCGCGGAGCGAGTTGCCGAACAAGCTGCTGGATGTAGTCAGTTGCTTCCTTGGCTCGGGGTCCGTCGTTGACTAGGCGAGCTAGGCGCAGAGCGCGTTCGATCTGTTGAACGCAGTACACGAGAGATACGTCCTGCGCATTTCGGAGTTCTAGGGGCGCAGCTGCGAATCGCCGAGCCGACTCAATGTAAGCATCGATGGCAATCTGCGCGGAGCGGAAGTCTCGCTTTCTGACCCATACTACATCGGCGAGCCGGGCGCGCAGCGCCGGATTAGTCACGGACGGTGTGAGTTCGTGCAGGATTTGGACGTCTTCCTCCGTGAGGTCACTCGGAATTGCGCTTCGTCGCCCTCCCATAATTAGCGCCGCCGTAAAAGGCTCGGTCGCGGAACGCGGTGAAAAATGAAAAAAGGTAATGTCTCTCAGGAGAAAAAAGACGGCGGCAGTTGTTTGGTCCCCAGCCTCTTTGGCCGCCGCGTATTTCTTTCCGAACAACTCGGAATAACGGAAGTAAGTATCGTTCGGAGCATCAGCGATCGCTTGCTCCCACTGGCACCGCTGGAAGTCGGCGACACTGAGCGGGGTTGCCCTTTGTTCGCCCATTCCGCGGCCGTGTTCCGAAAGGTTCCGAGTCTCCATAAGCCTACAGTTTACACCCACCAGACCGCTGTGGCGAACGAGCGCGCGGCCGGCAGTTCCGGGCCTATCGCGGTTCCACCTGGCGGGGGCGATCAGTCGCGAACCAATACGCCGCGATGAATCCCGTCAGCATCAGAAGCGCGCAGATCCATACTACGGGCAGGATCGCAGGCTGGCGCATGTGACAAGCAAGTTTCCGGCTTGAAGAAAGCTCGCCTGCCCGCAGGGGATCAGACCCGAACTTCTTCGACCAGATTTACAGGCACGATCCGCGCGACACGTTTCATGACCTTTTTGTTTTGCTCAGCCTTCTTCAGGTCGTAGGCTGCCTGCAACCGCATCCATACTTCCGGTGAGCCGCCAAACAGGCGGGATACCTTCAGGCACATGATGGCAGACAGGGGCTTGCGCTGCGCCAGAATGTCGTGAAGCATCTGGCGGGACACCCCCAAGGCTTTCGCCGCAGCCGTCACGGACAGGCCGACAGACGGCAGGATGTCTTGCTTGATAATCTCGCCCGGATGGACGGGCGGCAGTCCGTTCCTTTTATCCATAACTTCCTTCCTAATGGTAATCTTCAAAATCGATATCCAACGCGTTTTCGCCCGACCATCGGAACGTGATGCGGTAATTCCCGGTCACACGCACCGACCAGCGTTTTGGGTTGCCTTGCAGGCCGTGGAAGCGAAAGCCTGCGATATTGATGTCCTCCGGCTGCGCCGCTGCTTCCAGCAATTGCAGGATACGCACGCACTTCCTTATATGACCGGCGCCGATCCGGCGTGTCTTGCCGGTGAGGTGAATTTCTTGAAGCCCTTCATGCCTGAAGCCGCCGCTCATTCTCTTTGAGTGTAAATGGTTTAGTTTACAGTGTCAATTAAACAGTTTCCTCTAACGCCGGGCGGGCGGGATCGGTCGCGAACCAATACGCCGCGATGAATCCCGTAAGTAGAGCGATGAAGCTGGTTTCCTCGAGCGCGCGCACCAGCCATGGGAATGTCCGCTGGAACCCGGTCGGCGGCGGTCTGCTATTTCGCGGGCATGAACCCCGCCATGGCGCGGTGAGAGCCAAAAAGCGCAAGGCAAAGAAGTAATAAAATTCATCGCAATTTGAGTTGACACTTATCTCATACTGAGATATATTCTGGGCATGCGGGTCATCTCGGAGAAGGCGCTCAGGGACTTCGCGCAACAATACCCCGATGCTGACGCGCCGCTGCGAGTATGGTGCAAGCTGGTCAAAAGTGGAACGTATCCGAACTTGGCCGAGCTGAAGCGAACCTTCGGATCGGTGGACTACGTGCCGACCGGCGAGGGCGATTTCTACGTTTTCAATATTGCTGGTAACAAGTACAGGCTGATCGCAGCGATTCACTTCAACAGGCAAATGCTGTTCATCCGCTACATCTTGACCCATGCAGAATACGACAGAGGTGGCTGGAAAAAGTGAAAAGTCAGACTATCACTCGAACCCTAAAGAACCCGGCCGCATTCGCTCCGCTCCTCGCGATTCACAGCGCCCGCGAATACGACACCGCGGTCAATCAGCTCAACAAACTGGTTGACGAGATTGGCGACAACCCGCGGGACCCACGTTACCGCTTCATCGAAACGCTGAGCGTGCTGATCGAGGCATACGACGCGGAGCATCATGCTTTAGCCGACGCCTGCGGGCTCGAAGTGCTCAAGTATCTGATGGAGGAGCACGGCCTGAGGCAGTCTGATCTGCCCGAGATCGGCAGCCAAGGCGTAGTATCGGAAGTGCTGCGCGGAAAGCGCGAACTCAATGTACATCAGATCGAAAAACTTGCCGCGCGGTTTCACGTCTCGCCGGCGGCGTTCCTGGCGACACCCTAAATGATGGCGGTCGGTCGGTGGCGGGATCAGGAACCGGACCTGCGAGACTACAAAAGCGCTCAGGGCATCCGGGTTATGATGCCTTCCGATGGCGCGGAGGCCTGAACGGAGATTCGTTCTTGCTGAATCCACCCCGAGAGCAGCTTCTTCTCGGTCTCGCTTAGGGTCTCGCCTCGGCTCGCCTTTTCGGCGGCGGTAAGAATTGGCGGAGCGATTCCGGATGGGAGTAAGCTAACGGTTACACCCTGGGGCGAACCGAAAGTTTCACGGTCGAACGAGATGCCCCTCCAAAGACTGAATATGATGACCGCGGTACCAAAGACAACGAAGAAGGTACCCGGTGCGGCCTGTTTGAGGAGCAGGTGCTTATCGCCCCAGGCGGCTTTGAGCTCGCCGGCTTTCTCGTACACCCCTCGGCTGAAGAGCTTGTATCCGCAGTAGACGATGGCGAACCCGACAACGATAGTGCCCATTCGATAGGATGCTGTGATAAGAAGGATTGAATTCATTTCCACAATACCTCTGCGAGGCTTGAGAGACGCGAGGAACACTCCCAAAGCGCCGACTCTTTGCTCGCACAAGCATATTATGTCGCCAAACGCATTTCTATGGCGCTGGCACCACCGCACTCATTAAGAGCTGTCGTACAAGCCCTTTGGCGATCTGCCAAAACATTGATGAGTCATTCAGGTTAAGTGTGACCCCGTGTCGAAGCTCCTTCTCAGGGTGAATGTAGTTCCGATATTCCTTCAACACGTCCGCCAAGTTCTTGGCGGAATCCGTGATCCAGTTTAACTCGTGGGCGACCCTGATGTACGAATCTAGCATCCACTGTTGGTAGTTGATGGTCTTTCCGGTCTTAGGGTCCTTGGGAGCCTCTGAAGCGTTGATGAGTGCACTCTTATCCGACATCTTATTGGCCCTGGCCACGAAAAGCGCCTCCAGAAGCCCACCCATCATTACAATTGCTGCCAAGTGCGCGCCAGCTGTCACGCATCGGTGACACTCGTACCAGCGTCGCGTCAAGATGTCTAGCATCTGCGGGTTACCGGCGAGTGGCGAAAAGTCGGGAGCAAGGTCGTCTATACTCCCGGCGGCGGCTGCCAAAGGGGCTACCAATATGGCAGCGCGGACCGCGATAAGAGCGTCTTTGGTTTCCTTCAGTGCGTCGAGATATGTCTGCCTTGCTGCGTGCTTAGCCGTTGAATCTAGAATGGTTGTGTAAGAACGGTCCGTATCGGTGAGATCCACACCAACGGCAGCTCCGATCACGATTGGGCGATGGGAATTAAACCAAGCGTGCGCAGTCGACTTCAGCGTCGCCAATGCGTCCACGGTGTGAATCTGTTTAGTCTTGATCTTAGCTATCAAGGACCGCGCTGTCGTCACTTCCGATATTGCGGCATCAACGGCCTCGGAGGCAGCGGGCATTAGCGAATCCTCGAATTAGGGTTCCGCAGCGCCACGTTTACGAGCTCGCCTTTGTGGTCTTTTTTCTCCTTGATTTCGTTGGCGCTTTCCTCGTTACCTTGCCGCGATTGTTCGCTTGCGCAGGTTCGTTCCCAGGGAGCGTCACGGCGACCAAATTCTCGCCGACGGTGCTGATTTGGAATTTGCCCGGTTTTGTACTGTCCAAGTATCCAGAGGCCTTCGCATTGTTTAGGGTCGCAATCGGTTTTTTCGGTCGCTTGCGACCCGCCAGTCGAGCTGCGTCTGTTAAATCCTTTGCTTCTATAGATTCCTTCTTCAGCGATTGAGGCGCTTCGAATCTGTAGAAGTACGCGACCACGGCCGCAAATTGCTGGTCGCTTTTGGGAGCCTTCGCCGCAACGAATTCTCTGATATCTTTCGCAGGTGCAGGGGCGTACGGTGAAGCACTGGGTGCTGCCGCCGGGTGGCCCGGTGTCGGTACCGGAGGCTGAACAGGATGATGCGAGGAGGCCAAACCCAGTGACTCACTCGCAAAACGGATAGCGAGCTCTTGATAAGCCCGATCCAGACCCGTTAGCGTTTCGACGATCGCCTTCGCGGCATCAAAAACCTTTGCGGCGTTAGGGTCTTCGCTCATGCTTTTCTCCAGCGTCGGCTAAATTCCTAGTCCATTTCGTCCGTTCCGTGCGTGATATTCATGGACAAGACGCATTCGATGCAGATATCCATAGAGATTGTTCCATCCGGGTTGGTCGTCCATTTCGGAGTTACGTCGGGATCGGTCTTCAAGAGTCCGGCGGCGCGCGGGGGCATGCGGTTGCGCTGATACTTAGTTCCCGCCGGAATCTCCTCGTCGCAGACGTCGCAGAATCGTTTCCCGTCTTTAATCATACACGGTTGGCAGCGAAGTGCAGTCTACCCCAACGCTAACTCGGTGTGAATCCGGTCTGACCTACTGATTGCGGGGGCGATCGGTCGCGAACCAATACGCCGCGATGTATCCCGTCAGTAAAGCGATGAAGCTGGTTTCCTCAAGCGCGCGCACTATCCATGGGAATGTGCGCTGGAACCCGGTCGGCGGCGGGATCAGGAACCGGTTGAAGACGCGGAGCGAAACCGCGCTGAGGAGATAGGCCAACGCCGCCATCCAGACGGCCCGCGCGCTTGCCCGCCCATCGGCCGCGGCCGCGACCATTTGCACGAACGGAATAGCCAGTAACACCAGATAGTGATGCCATCCGACCGGCGACAGCATGATCGAGGCCGCGATCCACAGCGAGTAGATTCTCCAGTCGGGATCGCCGCGGTTCGCATCGGCGAGCGTCGCGCGAATAGTCATTCCAAGTACTACCAGGTCCGCAACGGCGACGGCGGCGCGTCTGGTCCAATCGGCCGATGAGCCCGACGCGGTACCGGTCAACGCCCAGAACGTCCGCGACACGAATGGTCCGAGCGAAAGATTATCCACCCGATTAACTACTGAGTAGTCAGTGAGCCACAATGCACCGTAAACGAAGCTGAGAGTTTGGGTTAAACCCACAGCCGCGACAGTTACGAATACTCCTGCCGCGATTCCAGCCGCCGCGAACGCAACCGCGCGCCATTTTCGACGAATCACAAAATAGCCGACGAGTAGAAGCGGGTACGCCCGCAACAGCCCGGCCGATGCGATCAGCAAGCCGGCTGCGCCGTCGCGCTCGCGTTTCATCGCGCGCATCGCGCCCACCATCAGAGCCAGGACTATCAGCTGCGATTGTCCCCAATAAAAATTCAAATTCACCGGCGCCGACATCAGAATCAGTCCCGCCAGCATCCACGCCGTGCGCCCGGAAAGCCCGCGTCGATGCGCAAGCATCAGGTACATCGCGATCGCCAATGCCGAAAAGTTGATTGCGGTCCAGATCCAGAATGCGACGCGCGGCCGCAGGCAGGTGAGAGGTTCGAAGCAAAGCAGAAACGGGGGAGTCTCGGAAGCGTGAAGCAGCCCGCCGGTCTCCAGGCCGAGCTGGGCGCCGATCGGGGTCAAATTCGTGGAATACGGATCGATTCCATGGCGGAGCGCCCACGCTGATTCGTAATAGTTCGAGAAGTCGCGACGGCGCCACTGGCCGGGCATCTTGGTGAACGTGCCCGCCAACATCAGGAGCGCGCAGATCCAGACTACGGTCAGGATTGCGGGGTGACGCATCGCGGCCGCGATTCGTTCGCTGTTCACGCCCAAGTATGGGCAAACGACGACCTGCGAGACTACAAAAACGATTAGCCAGCGCGTTATCTGGAGAACTCAAAATCGGTTTGAGGCAAAACCGCAAATCCACGGCGCCAAGCGACGCAACCATTGAAGGGTAATTTTTGGTGCCGAGAGCGGGACTTGAACCCGCACGTGGTTGCCCACGGAGGATTTTGAGTCCTCTGCGTCTGCCATTCCGCCACCTCGGCACTCGAAGAAGCCGCAGACTCAAGCCCGGTTATCTTAAAGCAAAGACAGCGCCGCCGGCAATCGCGACCGGACAGCGCCGACCCACGCATCGATCGCGACGGCGCGATTCGATCATGCATCGAATCCCGACAGTCTGCGCGACGCAGCGACCGGGATAGCCAATCAACAGCGACCGCCGCAGTATTGTGACGGTCATAAGTTAATAATGACATGAATACTAAGTGCGATTCTCAATTATATATCGCGATTGCTTGCTTGGTATAGTATCGCGAGCACACTATGTATTCATGGAAGCAGTTGCCCCGCGCATTTCCGCGCCGGTTGCCGTCCCGCATCCGCATGTCACAAGCGCAGGCCTAAGACACGCTCTCGGCAACTGTATCCTGGCAGTAGCGTTCCTGCTGGCGACGATCCCGGCCGCGCGCGAACTCAGTTTTAGCCTGGCGGGAGCCGCTAACGTGGTATGGCTGACGGGCGCCGCGATCATGGCCGTCATGTCGTTCGCGCGATTTGCGCCGCGCACCTCGACGGTAAATCTGCGCACGCTCGCCGCATCGGGCGCCATGCTAATCCTTCCGTGTTTGATGCGTCCGACAATCGTATCCAGCGGCGCGCTCGCGACGACGGGACTTATTTTCGAGTTGTTCGGCATCGTGCTGAGCCAAGTCGCGCGCGTCTATATGGGTCGCAGCTTCGGTGTGTTGCCGGCGAACCGTGGAATCGTGTCGAAGGGGCCGTTTCGATGGGTTCGTCATCCGATATATTTCGGATGGCTGATACTTTCGATTGGCTATGCGATGTCCTATCCGAGCGAGCGCAACATTATGCTGATTGCGACGACGCTTCCCTTTATGGTCTGGCGAATCGGTCAGGAAGAAGTACATTTGCGCGCGGACCCCGAGTACCGTCGCTACATGGGTCGGGTCCGGTACCGTTTGTGGCCCGGGGTGTTTTGAGCGAGGTTTGATGCCGGGTGCGGGCGAGGCCGGTGTGCGGCGCTCATATTGCTCGTTGCTCGCCGCAGCGGCGGTTATCTGAGCGGCGCGGTCGCTCGATTCGGATCTTCGCGGTAAAGCGCCAGCGTCACGACGAACGCGCATCCGCCGGTCGGAAGATTCGCGGCTGCGATCTCGCCGCCATGCGCGCGCGCGATTTCCCGGCACAGGCTCAAGCCCAGGCCGCTGCCTTCGCCGGGCGACCCTGCGCCGCGAAAAAATCGATCGAAAATATGCGGCAGCTCCGCCGGATGGATTCCCTCCCCGGTGTCGGCGACGCGGATAATCGCACGATTCGAATCGCTCCTCAGCCCGACTTCGATCGATCCCTGTGCGGGCGTGAACTTCAGGGCGTTGTCGAGCAGATTGACAAGGAGGCGGCGCAGATGCCCTGCGTTGCCGTTGACGAAAACGTCCTTGGGCGCGTTGACCGAAAGCTTGATCTCGCGCGCCTGCGCCAGCGGTCCGACGGTCGCCGCTATCTCGGTCAGCAGGGCGCGAAGATTCAGCCGCTGCCGATCGACCATTACTTCGCCATTGAGCCGCGACAGCATCAGCAGTTCGTCGGCAATCCTGCACAGCGACAGCGCCTCGCGATGCGCGGCAGCCAGGGCCGCGCGATTTTGCTCGGCCGAGCGATCGCGCGCGAGCGCTACTTCCAGCCCCGTGCGCAGCACCGCCAGCGGGGTGCGCAGTTCATGCGCGGCGTCGGATGCGAACCTGCGCTCCGTGGCCGACGCGCGCTCCAGGCGCTCCAGCAATGCGTTGATGACGGCGGTGAGCCGTGCGACTTCATCGGCCACCGGCGGGACCGTCAGCCGCGAGCTCAGATTCGCCGGCCCAATCGCGTCGAGCTCCGCCGTCACCGATTCAATCGGCCGCAGCGCCCGGCCCGCCAGCAAGTATCCTCCACCGACGCAAAGCAGCAGCACGATCGGCAGCATGAGCAGCAGGAGGTTGCGAAGGCTGTTAACCGATTCCTGAACCAGGCGCGCCTGCACCCCGCTTTGCAGGTACGCGCGCTCGCCGTCGTACATCATCGGAACGACCGCGAACCTGAACGCGCGGTTGCCGACAATCGCCGCGTGGGTGGGGAGTGTCGGATCGAACGGCGGCGGGACCGTGTGGATGTCGCCGTAGTTTCCAAGCTCCCAATGCGCCGTGACGATTCGTACGCGCCGGCCGGGGCCGATATCCGTCTCGAGGCTCAGCCGGTGGAGAATTTCAAGGGCGCCCGGCGTGGCGCTGCGCTGGATTTGATCGGCGGTGTTCTCGGCCTCTTTGAGCAGGGCAGCATCGAGACCGCTCCATTGCTGGCGCTCGAAGAGTGTTACCACTGCGATCGCCGCGACCAGCAGGATCACCGCCAGCACCGCGGCCCAGTAAATGGTCAGCCTGAGTCTGATCGTCATTGGCGGCCGCCGCGCGGCAACGGCAACGCGCGTCATTCCGCGCGCATCGTGTATCCGACTCCACGCACGGTGACTATCAGCGAACGATCGTCGCCCGGATCGATCTTCTGGCGCAGCCGATTGACGAATACTTCGATCAGGTTGGTCAGGGAGTTGTAATTCGAATCCCAAACCGTCTCCGCGATCATGTCGCGGGTGACCACCTGCCCGGCGTTTCGCATCAGCAATTCGAGCAGCATCTTTTCCTTGGGCGACAGGTTCAGATTTTGCTCGCCGATTTTCGCGCGCCGCTTGACGGTGTCGAATTCCAGCTCGCCGACTTTGAGAATCGGCGATGCCGGCGCCCGCGGACGCCGCGCCAGCGCCTTGATTCTCGCCACCAGCTCGGCAAACGCGAACGGCTTGGTCAGGTAGTCGTCGCCGCCGCTGTCGAGTCCGGCCACGCGCTCTTCGAGCGATCCGCGCGCGGTCAGGATCAACACCGGCGTCTGAATCCCCGCCGCGCGCATCTCGCGCAGCAGCTCCAGTCCGCTTTTTCCCGGCAACCCAAGGTCCAGGACGATCAGATCGAGCGCGCCGCGCGCGATGGTCGCTTCGGCCTGCTCCGCACTGCCGGCGATTTCGACCGTGAAGTCTTCCTCGACCAGTCCCTGCTTGACCGCGTTGGCCAAGCGGGCCTCGTCCTCGATCAGCAGAATGCGCAGCGCGTTCATACCCTCCGATGCTGGCACGGCGGCGCATCCAAAAAAAGCAATGCGCCGCGTCTGAAATGATAATCTCGGTATCTTCGCCGCTGGGGTCGCTGACGCGGGCAAGGTCAATCCCGACAGCAGTAGTTGTCAACCTTGCCGCTTACTATACTGTTTGCGAACGTGAAGACCTTATGATTTAGCCGTTCGTAGTCGCCGCCGCTCAGAGCCTCGATGATTTCCGGACATACGTTCTGGCGAAATGGGTGACGGCTACCGTCTGACGCAATTGGGCGCTTGAGTATCGCCGCGACCGTCAAAATCGACGGCAATTGCTGTCTTGTCGGCGGTTCGCTTCTTGCCCATTCGTCGTGATGACGAAAGTTGTTCGCGGCAGCTTCGACAATCGATCCGACCGAGCATCCTTCGATCAGCGGATACGCCTTTTTCCAGATCTCGTCGTGCACGTCTAGATCGCTTTTGAATCTCTGGAGCAGATTGTTAAGGACCAGCACAATCGCCCCCGCATACGCTGCGGGACCGAATTCGTTAGCCGCGATTTCATCGTTCAACGCATGAAGTTGCTCAGCAGGAGTGGTTTCACGGATGGCGGCAACCACCTGGTTTCTCTGACCGACAAGATGCCGCTTTCGATCGCGCGAGGTGACGACCCCTTCGAACAGGGCCGTGAGCGTCGGAGAGTTGAAACGCCAACGCTGAACGAATCGGAACATAGCGTTGAATCGATCGTCGCCAAGCTTCAGGTCCCCGTCTTTGGTGAGCGATGTAACTTGAAGATCGCCGCCCGACTTGAGGACCTCTATATCGTACGTGTTTACCACGGCCTCATAGGAAGGCGTCTCCATTGCGCCGTTGGTGCATGTCATTTCGTTCCCCGCCTCATACCTCGCGCTCGGCGATCCTGGATGCTGGACACGACGCGCAGCACCCTGGTAAAAATCTCGTCCGCTCGCGGTCCCATTCGCTTGAATCTGTACCGCACTATCCTATTGCGAAATCAGCGTCGCGCGAAAGCCGATGCTCGCGAACTATCGCTTCGACGAGGGCAATTTGCGCCTAGCCTCCTGATCAGCGTCCTCGAGCGCCGTCGCGAAGCGATGCGACTGCCGCGCCTGCTCCAGCGTATGGGCAACGTGCGACAGGAGTGCATGCGGTTGAGTGATAAGATCTTTGCGACGAGGCGAATCGAAGCCGAGTTCTTCCAGGTTCAGGCCGAGCCTTCGCGCTCCAGCTTTCACGTGGGCCGACGGAGCATAGAACGCCCAAATGAAGTAGCTTGTAACCCGCAAGTCGTGGGCCTTGCCGAATTCGCCGCGGACAACCTGCGCACCAAGCTGCCTGCCAGATTTCACTTCGACAACTCTGTGGACGTTGGCAGGGGTTGGAGGGTCCGGCGATGAGGTTACGATCAAGTCAGGACGGCCGCCAAGATCGCTGTAGTGGCCGCGCAGTTGCTGTTGAGCCCATACATAACGCGGGACGCCATCTTCTTCGATCTTTAACGGACCGGCTTTGGCAAAGAGACTCACGGAACCCGAGTGTACGCTCTCCGCGCGCAGAAGGATGGACAGCAAACTTATTGCTTCGACAAGTTGCCAGGTGCGGACACCAGGAACTGGTTGCGATGCGTCGATGCGACCCGAAGTGCGATGACCGATGGACACAGATACCGTGCAGTGACCCGCGAGCTGGGTTGCTGCCTCACAGATCTCTCTCCACAACGCCTTTCGAGCGTCTATATCGGCGTCGGCGTTACCAGGCGTTGTCGCTTGCATCACTGTGCGTGTCCTACGGTTTCGTTCTTCCGTGGCTTCATCATGATTCTTGCGCAACCTCCGCCGCGTTCCGGTCGTCTCGTACCGCCAAAATTCGCACCGACGGGTAAAGCGTTTGATCGGGTTTCCACAGTGCCATGAATTCGCACCGCCTTCAGCAAGATGACTCCGACCGTAGCCAACCCGTCGAATCTCAAGCAAGCCCCACGCTCGAAATCGTTGCCTCATTCGCCGCCGCTTGATGTAACATCGCTGTGGCGCCGGCGCGGCGACTATAGAATCGGGACGGGATGCCGATGGAAGACAAAACAGTTCTCTACGAGAAACACGACCGCATCGCCAAGGTCATCCTCAACCGTCCGCGCTACAGGAACGCGCAGTCGCGGCGATTGCTCGAGGAGTTGGACGACGCCTTCGCCACGGCCAACGCCGACGACGAGGTCCGCGTCATCATTCTCTCCGGCGCCGGCGATAATTTCTGCTCGGGCCACGACCTCGGCACACCCGAAGAAAAGGAGGACCAGGAGCGCCGCCCGTATCCCAAGGGCGTGCGCGGCGAGTACGCCCGCTCGCGCCAGTTGTTCCTCGACAACACGCTGCGATGGCGCGATCTCGACAAGCCCACCATCGCGCAGGTGCAGGGCCTGTGCATCTTCGGCGGATGGATGTTCGCGGCCGCGATGGATCTGATCGTTGCCGCTGATGACGCCAAGTTCCTGCCCGCGCTCTTGCAGTACTTCTCGATCCCGTGGGATATGCCGCCGCGCAAGGCCAAGGAAATCCTCTTCCAGAGCCGCTTCGTGGACGCCGACGAGGCCTGCCGCCTCGGCTTCGTCAATATGGTCGTGCCGCGCGCCGAGCTCGAGGCGGAAACGATGGCGCTTGCGAATCGAATCGCCGAGAGCGACCGCTTCACGCTGCGCATGGTCAAGTGGGCGGTCAATTCCGCGCAGGACGCGATGGGCTACAGCACCGCGATTCGCAACGCTCATTCGCATCACATGGTGCTCGGCACCGACAGTATAATCGCCAGGCTGGAGGGGAAGGAGCTTCCCAAGCGGATGCCCGGGGTCGATCAGGCGCTCAAGAAAGTAAGGAAGTAGAGCGCCGACCTCGACGATTGGCCCGCCGCTGCGAAATTGTTACACTGCGCGAGCAGTAGAGTGAGGAGTGAGGGCCTCGCTCGGGGGATTCGTGGAGCTATCGCGGCGTGGATTTCTGAGGATTGGCGCGATTGCCGCTGCACAACTGGTTGTGCCTGCGATCGCGATGGCGCGCGCCACCGTCCAGCTTCGGCGCCGCTCGCTCAAGTTCTACAATCTGCACACCGGCGAAAGTCTGAGCACCACTTACTGGCAGGACGGTCACTACGTTGCCGGCGAGCTCGATCGCGTCAACTACATCCTGCGCGATTTCCGCGCCAACGAAGTTAAGCCGATCGATCCCGCGCTGCTCGATCTGCTGGTGCAAATCCATCATCGACTGAGCACCGCCGAGCCGTTCCAGGTGATTTCCGGATACCGCTCGCCCGTGACCAATGCGATGCTCCATGCCAACAGCGAGGGCGTCGCCGTGCACAGCCTCCATCTCGAAGGCAAGGCGATCGATATCACCGTGCCGGGACGGAGCCTGGCGCAGCTTCGCGGCGCCGCGTTGGCGCAGCAGGCCGGCGGAGTCGGCTACTACCCGCGTAGCGGATTCGTTCACGTCGATACCGGCCGCGTGCGCTTCTGGTAGCGCCGGCGCGCCGACCCGCCGCATTTAATACGCGGCGTCGAGAATCGCGATCAACTGATCGAGCGTCACGTCGGCACCGACGGTGTTTGCCCGCTTCACCTCTTCGAGCACCGTTCCCGCGATTCGCGAAATTTCCTCGCGCGGCACACCTACGTCCCGAAGCCGTGTCGGCACCTCGAACTTGCCGATGAACTTCGCCGCGCGATCGGCGCATTCCATCGCCGCCGAGCGTGGACTGCGTGCGTCGAAGCGCACGCCGAATCCTTCCGCTATCGGCCCAAAGCGATCTGCGGCGAGCTTGGCCATAAAGCGCATCACGTGCGGTAGCGTGATGCATGAAGTGACGCCGTGCGGGACATTCCACATCGGCCCGATCTGATGCCCCAACGCGTGCGAGATTCCGCCGCGAGTGTTCGACATGCCGAAAATCGAGAGCCACGCGGCAAGCTGGCATTGCATGCGATGCTCGAGTTCGTCATCGCCATGCGTTTGCAGTGACGGCAACAGATGCTCCGTCAGCAGCGCGATCGCGCGCGCCGCGAGCGCGTCGGTAACAAGCTGATGGCGCGTCGAGTACGAACCTTCGACCGCGTGATCGAGCGCGCGCATCCCGGTCGATGCCCACAGCCATGCGGGCGTTTCGACCGTCAGCGCCGGATCGAGGATGACCACCCTGGCCTGCAGGCGCGGGTCGGCAACCCCACCTTTGACCCTGGTCGATTCGTCGGTGACACCGCCCCCCGGCGTGAACTCGGCGGCCGACAACGTGGTCGGCATCGCGATATGCAGAATCTCGCGTCCGCCCGCCGTCTCTGTAGCCGCCGCGCTGAAATCTACGATGCGCGAGCCGGCGCGACCGCCCATCAACTGCCACGCCGCGTTCTTCACGGTGTCGATCGGGCTGCCGCCGCCGAAACTCACCATCGCGTCTGCGCCGACACGGCGCGCTTCTGCCACCAGTTCCGTGACGGTCTGCGACGGTACATGCTGAGCGGCGCCGGTGAACACGCCGGCAATTGCGGGGCCGGCCGCATTCTTGACCTTGTCGAGCAGTTTCGAGCGGCCGAGCGTCTTACCCGTCACGATGAGCGCGCGTTTCGCTCCGCGGCGCGTGAGCTCGCGTCCGAGTGATTCGACCTTGCCGACGCCGAAGACAACCGTCTCGAGTCGCGTGAAATGGTATTCGCCAGCGGTCTTGTCCAATTTTTTTCTCCTGATTCGCTTACTCCCGACAATCATATTCCGGTGCTTATCACTATCGAAAACACGCCAGAATCATATTTTGGTGCTTGTCACTACCGAAAACGCGGGCCCCGCTACTTGCGGCGCCGATCGAACAGGGCGACACTGATGCGGCTACCTTCGATTGGTTACTCCCGCGTTCGATCGCTTTTTCAAGGACAGGTGAAACATTGAATCTACGACACACTGCCGTCGCTCTCGCGCTGGTGGGCTGGTATTTGATGGCGCCGCCGCAGACCAGGACCTGGTGGATCGGCCCGCAACGCTACGATGATGCGGCCCCGCTTAGCAGGTGGACGAATGAGCAGTCATTCGACAAGGCGGATCTATGCGAGGCGGCTCGGCTGGCTGCTCAGCAGAATGCCGGCGACAGCGCGGTCAGCTCGGGTCACGCAGTTTGCGTTGCCACCGACGACCCGCGCCTCAAAGGCAGTCAGCCCTGGTAACCGTCATCGAATAGGACACGCATCCGCGGCTCAGCGCGCGAACGCGGGCATCACTTCCTTCGCGAACATCTCGATAGTGTCGGGCGTCATGAAGTTCAGGAAGAAGTAGGTCATGCCAAACTTCTCGATTCGAGCGGCGAGTTCGCGCTTCACGTCGTCGGGGGTGCCGATCAGGACCTGAAGCGAGGTACGCACGCTTTCGTTATTTTCGATTCCAAGCGTCTGCGCAGTCGCGGCCGCCATCGCATCGGCAGTCGCGCGATCCTTGGCCATCAGTACAAATCCTCCACCCGAGAGCTCGAGCGCGTCCGCCGCGCGGCCCGCGGCTTTCAGGAAGCCGCGAATCATCTCGATGCGCTTCTCAACCTTGCTCCGATCGAACTTCAGCGCTTCAACGACATCGACGTAGCCCTTGGTTATCGGCGGGTTCAGATTCAGTATGTCGGCTTCGTTCGCCGCGATTTCGAGTACGCGCTTGCCGCCGCCGCCAATCAGGATCGGCGGATGCGGCCGCTGCACGGGCTTGGGATCGCAATAAGCCTTGTCGATCTTGAAGTACGGCCCATGATAAGTGGGCTCGTCTTGCGTCCACATCGCCTTGAGCACCTTGATGCCGTCGAGCATCTGCTCGATGCGTTCGGCGTTCGACGGATACGGAAAGTTGTAGGCGTCGTATTCTTCCCTGAACCAGCCGGCGCCGAGCCCCGCGATAAAGCGGCCGCCGCTAAGGTTGTCGATCGACGCCATCGTCTTCGCCAGCAGCGAGGGATTGCGGTAGGACATCGAGGTGACCAGCGGCAACATCCTGATGCGCTTGGTGGTGGCAGCGACCGCACTGAGCATCGTGAAGCATTCATAGTGCGGCGCGCGCGGATCAGCCATCAGCCCGCGCATGAAGAAGTGATCGTCGATTGAAACCGAATAGTAGCCCAGCTCCTCGGCCTGCCGCGCGGTAGCTAAAGTAGCAACCGGATCGCCATTAGGAAGCCCAACATTGAATTTGATAGCTCGCATGACTGATGCTCCTTGAATTCAAACATTCATGCCCGCCACTTTAGACGCTAAGTCGCATTTCGGGCAATCCCCTAGTCCCAGTTCTTCAACTCCGGCCATAGTTGATCGAGTGTCCAACCCCTCGGCTCGCGGCAGAGATAGATCGAGAAGTGCTCTGAGGCCATTGCGTATCGATGACCGACGGAGCCCCGCTCTTCGACTCGAGCAAAGTATCGCTCAAGCCGCTCGCGTGGTATGTCGCCGAGCATAATCATGATCTTGCCGGTATACTGGCGCGGACCCCAATACCAGTAGTTCGCATGGCCACTGATCGCTTTGGGCAGACCGAGCTTTGGCCCGTAAAAGTCGATCGCTCCTGCCTCGCCGTAGTTCTGTCCGAAAATGGCCGTCTGCGCTCGTTCATCGGCGGGCAGGCTGTCGTAGACCTTCGCGACGGCCGCAGCCATCTCGGGCCAACCAAAACGGTCGGCCAATAACTGCGGCAACTCGCTTGCCTGGCGGTGTTCGATCCGCGGCTGCGAGATGCCAATGAAGTGCGTGTAGCGGATGTACGTTTCAGGCGGCAGCAGGGGCAGCACGATCAGCGCAATTAACCCACCGGTCACTGCAAGCAAGCCAAGATACGTTGGGCGCACCCAGCGCCATCGCGGCGCCGTTAGCCAGCGCTCAATCGCGACGGCCCCACCGGCGATCAGCATCGGATAGGCGGGCGCCAGGTAGTAGAACCTCCCGTCTGCAAGCAACAGCGTCAGGAGAGTTACCAGGTACGCCAATCCAAGCGCCCTGTACGGTCTGCCCTGGTAGCTGAAGAGGAAGGCCCACAAACCGCAAATCCAGATTGGAAGCGCCACCGGCTGCATGCCGAGGACTTGCTGGCCGATGAATCCCAGCGGGCTGAGAGCAACATTACGCCGGTTGCGCTTGATGTTGGCGAGCATCTCCAGGTGGGGAAAGTGATGCTGAACCATCCAGATCAGATTGGGGAGGAAGATCAGCGCCGTCACAATCCCGCCGATGAAGAACCATCGGCTGCCCATCAACCGGCGCTCGGGCGTCATCAGCAGACCGACTACCAGAGCAAAACCGAACATCGCCATGGTGTCCTTGTTTTCCAGACCTACACCAGCCAGCACTCCGAACCAGATCCAAAGTCTCGTGTCGCCTGTCTTGATCATGCGGATCAGTATCAGCACACAGCCCATCCACAAGAGCGGCTCGACGGAGTTCATCGAGAGATAACTGTCGAAAGCCAGGAAGAATGGCGCCACCAAAACGGCCACGGCGGCGAGAGCCTGCGCAAATCGTCCGCCCTCAAGTTGGCGGACCAGTGCGCCAGTGAGAAGAACAAGTCCAACGCCAGCGAGCGCCGGCAGGAGCCGAATAGCCAGAAGTGAATCGCCCAGGAGTGCGCGCGCAGTCCACGCCTGCAGCGCGGTGAGCGGCGGCATATCGACGTATCCCCAGCTCAAGTGCTCACCGCAGGCCAGGAAGTAGAGTTCGTCAACGAACAAACCATAACCGCCGGGGTTAGGCAGATGCACTATCAGTTCAAGAGCGCCGACAAAGGCTACAACGGCAGGGCCGGAGATGAAGCGGCTTTTACCGGGAATTTCCGTTTTTGATTCTCCGATTGCAGCTTCTCCGTATAGGCGGGACGGCCCCCCTCTGCAAGGTCCCACGCCCATTGATACGAGCGTGCCGGACGGGATCGGGCAGGGAAGTCGTGAAGCGAAGTTGAAACGCCGGAACGATTAATTCGCCCCGGCGGTTTCGTCATCGGGATGGGTTTAGCCCGGCTACATGCCGGTACGAGTGAGGCTCACGTTGCGCGAATTTGCCGGATCTTGCGAAACGCCGACGGCCAGCGTCGCGCTGCGCGTACCAATCGCGTACCCTTCCTTTAAGGTGGTGCTTTTCCCTGAGAAGACGCTCTTGCTCGTCGAAGTGGATGTCCACGGCCGCGCATCCGATCACCAATCCGACCACGATCATCATAGTCGCGACTAAGGCAATCGCTATCATGGCCTACGCCCCTGATCGCGTCGCGCCTGGAGCGCCGGCGACGCCAAAGATCGCGGTCGCGCCGGTTCGTGCTTTTCCTGCGTACTTGTTCATTTGCTTTTCCTCCATGTCTTACGAGGAAATGATCAGTACAGCTTATTCGGCTAATACCTCCACCATCTAGAATTAAGATATCTTATACTCGCATCTAGAGCAGCGCGCAAGCTGTATTTTCGTTATCATCGAGCGTTGGAGCTGAAGCGGCCCTCGACCAGTCTCGACATGTCCTCTCCTGAAGCCATCGCCACGCAAATCGCGCCGCCGCCGCGTCGTGTGCTGATAGTGCTGTTCGGTGCGATCGGCGACGTGGTTCGCGCGCTTCCTTTGCTCGGGCGCATTCGCAAGGCGTGGCCCGACGCGCACATCGCGTGGGCCGTGGAACCCAAGTCCAGCGGGCTACTCGACCGCCATCGCTGGCTCGACGAAGCGATCGTGTACGATCGCACGCACGCGCCATGGACGTTCATCCCGTTTCTGATGCGAATTCGCAAGGGGCATTTCGATCTGGCGATAGACCTTCAGCGTCATCTCAAAAGCGGTTTCACGTCGCGAATCTCGGGCGCCGCAGTTCGTTTTGGCTTCGCCGCGCCGAACACCAAGGAGTTCAACCATCTCTTTTCGAATCATCGGATCGCGCCGCAGCCGAACATGCGCCTGAAGCTCCTGCAATACCAGGCGTTCGGCGATGCGCTCGGAATTGCGCAATCGCCGATCGAATTCGGACTCGCCGCGACGGACCAGGAACGCGCCCGCGCGCTCGAGATGCTGCGCGATGCGCCGCGTCCGGTGCTGGCTGTGATCCTTGGCTCGTCGTGGCCAAGCCGCATCTACTTTCCTGAATCGACCGCGGCGGCAATTCGGATGGTCGCGCGCCCCGACTCCGGCAGCCCGGCGCTATTTCCCGTGTTGCTCGGCGGTCCCGACGAAACGAAACTGGCCGGCGAAGTCATGCGCCATCTCGACGGCGTTCCAGCACTCAATCTGGCCGGACGCACCTCGATCCGCGATCTGATCGCGATCTTTCCCGAATGCGCCGTCGCGTTCGGACCCGACTCCGGCCCAATGCATATCGCGGCCGCGGTGGGATGCCCGGTGGTATCGCTGTGGGGCGCCACCGCCGCCGAGCGCTCCGCGCCGTGGGGCTTCGCCGAGCTCGCAATCAGCGGCGCGATCCCGTGCCATCCCTGCTATCTTCGTCAATGCCCCATCGGGCGCGAATGCATGCGACGAATATCTGCCGAAGAAGTAAGCGTGACCGTAAGGCGGGCGCTCGCGATGCGCGGAGCGGCGAGATGACCTGGCGGATGACGGGCTTTGACGGGGCGCCGTTGACGCGCGGAGGATGGACCTTCTTCATCCCGGGCGGCGACGGGCGATTTTCAGAGCCACTTCGCGAGAGCCTGATCGCTTCGGCATTCGCCGCAATCGACGGCACCTTGGCGACTCGCGTACGCCGCTCGCGTCACGCCGAGACGTGGTTCGAGCATTTCGATGGTGCGAGAGGTTTCGACGCCTATTTCAAGGTGCTCGACCCGATCCGCGGCCTGAATCGAATCAGGTGGACATTCAAACGCAGGCGCGCCGCGCACGTTGCGTCGATATTGGAGCATCTGCGCGCCGACGGCGTGGGTGTCCCGGACATTCTGCTGCTCGGCGCCGAGCGCCGCGGCGGACGCGAGATCATAGTAACCGCGCGGGTCGACGGGTCTAGTGCTGTGCGCCATTTCAAGCATGCGAAGCTCGCGTCCAGGCGCGTCATGTTGCGCGCGCTCGGCGCGGAGGTCGCGCGATTGCATCGCGCCGGATATATCCACGGCGACTTGACGCCGTACAACATCTTCGTCACCGAACTGGAGCCGCCGCAATTCGTTTTCATCGATCACGAACGCACCCGGCGCACGATTCTGAGCCGCTTCGAGCGGCCGCGGATGCGCAATCTCGTTCAGCTGGGGCACCTCGAGATCGGCGGCGTCACGAATACGGATCGGATGCGGGTGTGGTGCGGCTACGCCGCGGCGTTTTCGGCGCGACGCCGGCGCGCGGAACGCCGCCGTGTTGCCGGGATGCTTGCGGCCAGAATTGCGGACGACCGGAAATGCGCAGGCGTCGCCGCCCGCGCATCGGCGTCCGTGGGGCAGCATCGGGAGGCGAGCGGGAGCTGATGGCCGAGCGGACGCAAATTTCCGTGGTGATTCCGGTGTACAACGAAGCCGCGACGATCGGCCGCGTAATCGAGCGCGTGCTCGATTGCGGCTTCGACCCCGAGGTCATCGTCGTCGATGACGCATCGACCGACGGCACTACCAAGTTTCTGCGCGAGTTCAGCCATCCGCGCGTTCAATGTTTCTATCATACCGTCAATCGCGGCAAAGGCGCCGCGCTCCGGCTCGGCTTTGCGGCGGCGAAAAATCCTTACCTCTTCGTGCAGGACGCCGACCTCGAATACGATCCCAGGGACTACGCCGCAATGATCGGCCCGCTGCTCGACGGGCGCGCCGACATGGTTTACGGCTCGCGCTTTCTCTCCGGGCCGCATCGCGTCATGTTCTTCTGGCACTACGTGGCGAACCGCGCGGTGACCCTGCTCTCCAATATGGTAAGCGATCTCAACCTGACCGACATGGAGACGGGGATGAAGGGTTTCGTGCGCGAGAAATTGATGAGGCTCAAGCTCAACGCCAATCGCTTCACCTTCGAGCCCGAGATCACCGCCAAAGCGGCGCGCGCGCGATGGCGAATCTACGAGGTGCCGGTGTCGTATTCGGGACGGACCTACGAAGAGGGCAAGAAGATCGGTATTCGCGACGCGCTGACCGCGGTGTGCGCAATCCTGTATTACAGATTTTTCGATTGATGCGATCAAACTGTAATATGACGCAGACAGTTCAACATGACGACGCCATCCAAGTGCATCCCAACAGCAACACGGTTGACGCCCCGGCGCTGAGCATCGCCGGCATCGATCCCGAACTCGGCTTCGCCGGGGGCGAGACGCAGGTGCTTGGCTTGACGATTGCGCTGGCCGGCGGCGGTCATCGCGCGGAGTTGATTTGCGATCCCGCGGGACGGCTCTGGGAGCGGGCCATCGCCGCGGGCATAAGATGCCATCCGCTGCGCATCCGCAACGCTATCGACCTGTCAGCCGGCATCCGGCTGCGCGCGATTCTCAAACGCGAAGGCTATGACGTCGTTCATTTCCACACCTCGCGCGCGCATTCGATGGCGCCGTTTGCACGCGGCTTCGCGCGTGCGCTGGTCGTTACGCGGCGGATGGACTACAGGCCCAACCGCGTTTTCGCGCCGTACCTGTACAATCGCGCGGTCGATGGCGTGGTCGCGATCTCCGGCGGCGTTGCCGATTCGCTGGCGGCCGCGGGCGTCGATCGCCGGCGCACTACCGTTGTTCCGAGCGGCGTGGATTGCGACCGCTTCCGCCCGCCAACTCCTCCGGAACGCGCCGATGCCCGCAGCGCGCTCGGAATATCCGATGGCGAGTTCGTGATTTCTGCGGTTGGCGCACTCGAGCCGCGCAAGGGCCATCGCTATCTCATCGAAGCAATCGCGCAGCTCGCGCTGACAGCATCGTCCGTCAAGTTGAAATGTTTTATCGCAGGTCAGGGATCGACTCGCGGAGAACTCGAACACGAAATCGCGCAACTGGGATGCGCTGAGAGCGTCAAGCTGCTCGGCAGAATCGACGACCCGCGCGAACTCCTGTGGGCGTCGGACGTCTTCGCGATGCCGTCGCTGAAGGAAGGGCTCGGCGTAGCCGCTCTGGAAGCCATGGCGAGCGCGCTCCCCGTGATTGCGAGCGACGTGGGGGGACTGCGCGAAGTGGTGGAACACGATCGCACCGGAATCATCGTGCCGCCGGCGAATCCCGAAGCAATTGCGTCGGCGATCGGCCGCCTGGCGGAATCGACCGGGCTGAGATCGCAGATGGGCGCGGCGGCGCGGGTGCGCACCATGGAAAATTATTCGATGGCGACGATGGCCGCGCGGACACTCGCGCTCTATCGCGCGTGTGTGAGAAAAACGCGGGCAGAAAGGGAAGAAAGGAACAGAGTGAAATGAAAAGCATGACCGGGTTCGGCAGGGCTATCGCCGAGCAGGACGGCACTCGCGTGATTGCCGAAGTGCGCGCGCTCAACCAGCGATTTTTCGAACTCAAGCTGGCGGTGCCGCGCGGATGGGGCGAGCATGAGGCCGAGATTCGCAAAGCCGTACAAAATGTCGTCGCGCGCGGACGAGTCGAAATTTTTATCAAGTCGGTTGCGCTGAAGCCTCCGCCGGTGCGGCTCGAGGTGAACGATCGGCTGGCGAATTTGTACGTTGCCGAACTGCGCCGTCTGGGCAAGCAGCTTCATCTCAACGGCAATCCGGACATTGGATCGATCCTCAACCGACCTGAAATTTTTCACGTCGTCGAGGAGGAGCACGACTCGGGCGCGGCATTCAGGCTTGGCCACAAGGCTTTGGTTCGCGCGTTGAAAGCGCTGGATGCCGAGCGTGTGCGCGAAGGGCGCAGCCTGCACAAGGATTTCGCGGTGCGGGTTCGCAATATCGAAGCGGCGGTGCCGAAAATTGAACGGCTGGCCGAGCAGACGCGCGCGGAAATAATGGACAATTTTCACAAGCGGATTCGCGAACTCCTGGCAGATTTGCCGGTCAACGAGAAACGTCTCTATGAGGAGGCGTCGTCCGCCTCGCAGCACGGCGATATCAGCGAAGAGATCACGCGTCTGCGCACGCATCTCGACGGTCTCAAGGCGCTGCTCAAGCGCCAGGGGCAGGTCGGGAAGTCGATTGAATTTGTGCTCCAGGAAATCAACCGCGAAGTAAATACGATGGGTTCGAAGTCGCAGAACGCGGCGCTTTCTCAGGTAACGGTTGAAGTAAAGGCGGAAGCGGAAAAGATGCGCGAGCAGGTCCAGAACGTCGAATAAGATATAGTAGAAGGGCCTTTACATACGGTTAATGGCTTCTATACCGTTGAAATCACGTGATTCTTTGCCGCCGAGGCGCGGTATAATCTTCATCCTTTCGGCGCCTTCGGGGGCCGGCAAGACCACGATTTGGCGCGCGGCGCTCAAGGCGATAGCGGGCCTGGAGTTTTCGGTATCCTTGACCACGCGCGCGCCGCGAGAAGGCGAGGCGGACGGAATCGATTACAGCTTTGTGAGCGAAGAAGAATTCAAACGCAGGCAATCGTCCGGCGAACTCGCCGAATGGGCGCGTGTGTTCGAATCTTTTTACGGCACGCCGCGCGCGCCGCTGGACGCCGCGATCGCCTCGGGCCGCGATATCCTGCTCGACATCGACATTCAGGGCGCTCGGCAGATTCGCGCCATCTATCCCGGCGATTCCGTCGCCGTCTTTGTACTCCCGCCGAGCTTCGCCGAGCTCGAGGGGCGCCTGCGCGGGCGCGCCACGGAGGAAGAATCGAAGATTCAGCACCGGCTTCGCAAAGCGCGCGACGAAGCCCAGGCCTATCCCGAATACGACTATCTGATCGTCAACGCCGAGGTTGATGAATCCGTTGCGCAGCTCGAAACGATCGTAGACGCAGAGCGGCTCAAGGTCGGCCGCCTGCGCGGCGAATTCGCGCCGTGGAAGAGTTAGCGCAAAGCGCTCCCGACCAACTCGCCGGCCTCATCGGGCGGGTGCAGACTTACAACCCGCAGGCCGACATCGGCCTCATCCGGCGCGCGTACGATTACTCGGCGCGGATGCATCTCGATCAGAAGCGCGAATCGGGCGAGCCCTACGTCACGCATCCCCTAAACGTCGCGATGATCATCGCACAGCTCAAGCTCGACGTGCCTTCGATCGTCACCGGCTTGCTGCACGACGTCGTCGAGGATACGGAGGCGTCGCTCGCGGAGGTGCAGACGGATTTCGGCGCCGAGGTCGCGCAGCTCGTCGACGGAGTGACCAAGGTCTCGAAGATCACGTTTCAGAGCCGCGAGGAAAAGCAGGCCGAGAATTTCCGCAAGATGATCATCGCGATGGCGCACGACATCCGCGTCGTGCTGATCAAGCTCGCCGACCGCCTGCACAACATGCGCACGCTCGACCATCTCGCCGCCGACCGGCAGCAGGAGATCGCGCGCGAGACGATGGAAATTTACGCACCGATCGCTCATCGCCTCGGAATCTACTGGCTCAAGTCGGAGCTCGAGGACCTGTCATTTCGCTATCTGAATCCAACTGCGTACCAGGCGCTGAAGGCCTTTGTCGCGGCCAAACGCACAGAGCGCGAGGAGTACATCGCCGCCGTCATTGAGATCCTGTCGCGCCGCCTCTCCGACAGCGGGGTAACGGCTGAGGTCACCGGCCGGCCCAAACATTTCTTTTCGATTCACTCCAAGATGCAGGAGATGGGGCTCAGCTTCGAGGAAATCTACGACCTGGTCGCGTTCCGCATCATCGTGGGCACGGTGCGCGAATGTTACGAGGCGCTCGGGGTCGTGCACGCCAACTGGAAGCCGGTGCCCGGCCGCTTCAAGGATTACATCGCGCTGCCCAAGGCCAATATGTATCAGTCGCTGCACACCACCGTGATCGGTCCGCGCGTCCAGCGGATGGAAGTGCAGATTCGTACGCGCGAGATGCACAAGGTGGCCGAGGAAGGGATCGCGGCGCACTGGAGCTACAAGGATGGCAACTCCAGGGAGCTCAAGGACACGGAGCGGTTTGCATGGCTGCGGCGCCTGATCGAATGGCAGCAGAATCTCAAGGACCCCCAGGAATTTCTCTCGACCGTCAAGGACGATCTGTTTCCCGAGGAAGTTTTCGTTTTCACGCCCAAGGGCGACGTCTTCGATTTTCCGCTCGGCTCGACCGTGATCGACTTCGCCTACCGAATCCACTCCCAGGTCGGCAACCATCTCGCCGGCGCGCGCGTCAACGGACGCATGGTGCCGCTGCGCTACCGGCTTCGATCGGGCGATACGGTCGAGGTGCTGACCTCCGAAAAGCAGGTGCCGGGCAAGGATTGGACCAACTACGCAGCCACCGCGCGTGCGAAATCGCGCATCCGTCAATGGCTGCGCAATCAACAAGCAGAACGCTCCCGCGATCTCGGCATATCGCTGCTCGATCGCGAGCTCGAACCGGTCAAGCTCAGCGTCACGCAGCTTAGATCGGGCAAGCGTCTGGACGGAGTCCTCGCGGAATTCTCGCAACGCGACGTCGAAAGCCTGCTCGCCGCGGTCGGCTACGGAATAATCACGCCTGCGCAGTTGCTCGCGAAACTGCTGACGCCCGACGAGCTGAGACTCTATCGTCCCGAGAAACCACCCACGCCGCTGGGGCCGGCGCAAAGAGAGCGCGCCGCCAAGGAAGCGCGCAAATCCGCCAGCGGTGCGGTCGTGGTCTCGGGCGTAGGCGACATGCTGGTGCGATTCGCGCGATGCTGCAATCCGCTCCCGGGCGAGGCGATCACCGGCTTCATCACGCGCGGACGCGGCGTTACGGTGCACGTCGCTGGATGCGCGCATGCGCTCAATACCGATCCTCAGCGGCGCGTGCCGGTAGTATGGAAGGACGGCGAGGAAGCGCCGCGGCCGATTCAGCTCGAAGTGCTATGCGCCGATCAGCCGGGCTTGCTCGCCGCGATGACCAAGGCGATCGCCACGGCGGGCGTGAATATATCGACCGCCGAAGTGAAGACTCACGGCGCCGACGGACGCGCACTGGCGGTCTTCGAGGTCAGCGTGACCAGCGCCCGTCAATTGAACAACCTGATGAACTCGATCGGCGCGATCGACGGCGTCATGCGCGTGTCGCGCCTCGGCCAGCCAAACGGCAATCGCCATTGATCTCGAGCGGCGCGCAACGAGTTCTCGCGGGATACCAAAATGAAAACCTCGATTCATGCCAGGCAGGCGCCGGCCGCGATCGGTCCGTATTCGCAGGCGGTCGAGCAAAGTGGGTTGGTCTTCTGCTCGGGGCAGATCGGTCTCGATCCGGCGTCGGGTACTCTCGTGGAAGGGGGGATCGAATTCGAGACCCGGCGCGCACTCCAGAACCTCGGCGAAGTGCTCGCGGGTGCGGGACTGGATTTCATCGATGTCGTCAAGACCACTATCTTCATGATCGATCTCGCCGAGTTTGAAATCGTCAACCGCGTGTACGGAGAACATTTCGATCCGCCGTATCCGGCGCGCTCGACCGTGCAGGTGGCGGCGCTGCCGCGCAAGGCGCGAATCGAGATCGACGCGATCGCGCTGAAACGCGAGTAGTCTCGCGCCCGTCGCCTCAGATCACTCCAGATTCAGGATCGACAGCGCGGCGGCGTCGAGAAATTGCCCGGACGGATCGAGCTTGCGCGCAGACCGTATCAAGCGCGCCGCGTTCGCCCGGCGGATCGCAGCCGGCAACGGCGCATCGAAGAGCCGCGACTTGTCGAGGTCGATAATAATCACGGTGAAACTCTCTCGCGCTTGCGTCACCAGCAAGTTGTGCAGATTGAGATCGGCGTGAAAGAGCCCCTTGTTGTGCATCGCATCGATCGCTGCGCGCGCTTGCCCGAGAACGTGAGCGCGAACGATCGGATCGTCGTCCGTCTTCACGAATTCCCATAGCGTCATTCCGCGCACCGCACGAGTCAGAAAAAATCCTCGATAAAGAGCGGGACCGATCCATTCGATCATTGCGCCCATCGGCTCCGCCACTGGAATTCCGCGCCGCATCGCTTCAACCGTCAGGGCGAGTTCATTCAGCGGGCGCGGCGTCACGCCCATGTAAACGTCGCTGAGGATCGATCCAATCATTCCGCCGCGACGCCCCCGGCGCGCGAACAGCTCGAGCCCGCCCGCGAGGTTCAGCCGAAATGCGCTCCGGCGATTTCCCGCGCCCGCTTGCGCCGCGGATGTCAGCTCGCCGAGCTTTTGCATGATCTCCGCGGCATGAGAGGCGATGTCGCGATGAATCACCAGCTCCCGGCGTCCGATCCTGAACGCCGAGAAGTTCGGATCGGAGCTCAATTTCATTTGCGAAGGCGGTCTCACGCTTTGGATGTCTCGTTCCCGCTTCGAAGCCACAATGCGAACACGGCGGCAAGCGCGAGCAACGACGAAAGGAAATGCGCCGAGTAAAAGAGGGCGATGCGGTTCAAATAGTTTCCCGTCGCAAGATTGAGCAACAAGGAAAGCGCGAACAGCGTCCACGCGGAAATCAACGGGCTCTCCCCGGCAGTACGATCGGTCCACAGCGCCGCGGTCAGAGCCATGTACGGCACGAGCATCGCCGCGTAATAGCTTTTCCACGAAATCGGCGCGAACGAGGGCATCAGGCAGAACAAGCCGCACAGCGCGAGGCGGCTCGCGAAATTTCCGCACTCATTGCTCATCGCGTCCCAGAGCGATACTGCCGCGACGAGCAGTATTTCGAGCCCCATTCCGGCAATCGTTGCGGCAGCCGACGTTTCCACCTCAGCCCCGCCGCGAAGACTCATCAGGCGCGCGACCGCCGACACGGCCGACTGGTTTGTGAGCATCGTGCGATATCGATTCGTCATCGAAACGATCGCGTTCAGGTACGCGCCGGTTTGATCGATCCATCCGCGCGGCCCAAAGATCACGATTGGCACGACGAGCAGCGCGATTCCCGCCGCCGCCGCCCATCCGAGCGGGGCGAAGCGCCGGCGAATGGCAAGATGAAGCGCGGCCAGCAATCCGAAGGGCTTGATCAGTATCGCCGTCGCAAGCATCAGGCCCGCCCACGCATCGCGAGACTCGTCGGCGTAAACGATCGCCCACACGATCAACGCCAGGGTCGGAAGATTTATCTGGCCGTGTTCGATGTTGTTGTCGATGAACCGGGATGACAGCAACACGGGGACAACGATCAGCGCGGCCGGCAATCGCCGCTCACGGCCGAACAGAATCACGCCCGCGCCTAAAATCAATTCGATCAGCGAAAATGCGTTGACTGCGAAGAAGACAAATTGCGCAACATGGCGTGGGAGCGCCGCGAGCGGCGCGAACCCGATCGCAAAGATCGGTGCGTAGAGAAAACGATCGGAGTCGGCCGGCGGATAGATCGCGAGGCCGTAAAGTACGCGATGCCCCGCGCGATAGTAAACGTTGAAGTCGCCCTGCGCCCGAAGCGTTGCCGAGATGCCGAGCCCGACGATGTAGATGCCCATCGCGAGCCATGCGAACCGGCGGGCGCGCGGGGAGTCGATCGTTTTCATCGCGGAAGGCAGGCTGGCCGCGCGCCGCGCAGTGGTCACGCGATCGGTTTGGCTTCCTCGATCAGCATGATCGGAATGTCATCGCGCACCGGATACTCGAGTCTGCAAGCGCTGCAGACCAGGCCGTCCTGCTTGTCGTTGAGATGCAGGTCGCCCTTGCATTTCGGGCACGCCAGGATGTCGAGCAATTCCTGACTCAGCGCCATCGCGGAAATCCTCCAAGCATTTTCTTTCGTCTTCTATGCATGCGCCGCCGCCGCTGCGGTCATGCGGCCCAGTATCAACTCGTCGAGCGCGCGCGCATCAGCCGCGTCCATCGTTACTTCAAGCCTGAGAGCGTATAGCGAATCGCGCGGGAACGGAAACCGCTCCAGCTTGACCAGGTCCTTCTCGGTCGTGACGACCAGGTCGGTGTCGCGCATCGCATTCACCATAGCCTGCCAGTCAGCGTTCGTGTAGGCGTGATGGTCCGGATATTCAAAAACGCCGACCAGGTCCGCGTCGAGTTCGCGCAGCATCGCATAGAACGCGCTTGAATCCGCCAGACCGCTCACCGCCAGCACGCGTCGTCCCCCCAGTCCCAGCGGGGTTTCGCGCCACACCCCCTGCTCGGCGACCAGGAAGGCGCGCGGCCGCACCGACGCGTGAAGTATTTTGCGCGCGGTTAGTTTCTTCATCTGGGACGGTCGAATTGCCGACGCGCCAATTCCGAAGTTCATCACCACGATCGCGTCTGCGCGCCCGACCGCGCGGATCGGTTCGCGCATCGGTCCGGCCGGGATCATCCAGCCATTGCCAAAGCCGCGCTCGTTGCTCACCAGCACGAGATCCACGTCGCGATTCAAGCGCACGTGCTGAAAGCCGTCGTCCAGGATCACCGCGTCGAGCGGACCGAGCTTGCGTAGCAGCTCGACGCCGTCGATGCGCCGGCGCGCAACCGCAATCGGACCGGTGAACGACTTCGCCATCATCGCCGGTTCATCGCCCGCATCGTCCGGTGAGATTTTCAATGCGCCGCCGTCAGCCACCAGTTCGGCGCGCGCTTTGGATCGCGGGCGTCGGTAGCCGCGGCTCACGATTCCGACGCGCAGGCCGTGGCTCTGCAAGCGCTTGGCGAGAAACAACGTGAACGGCGTCTTGCCGTTTCCGCCGACCGTCAGATTGCCCACGCTCACCGTCATCACCGGCGCCCGCCGTTTCATCATCCGCCAGTACAGATGACGTGCGGCCACGCCGACTCGGTAGAATCCCGCCGCAGCCGCGAGCCCGAACCAAATTGGAAGAAGTGGAGCGGGAAGATCCCGCTGCCACAATCGCTCGATTCGTGGGCGATTCGGACTCGGCTCGCTTGAGGGCATCAGTCAGCCGAGATTAATGAGCCCTTCGAGCTGCTTCAAGGCGAACCGCGCACCGCCCGACGACCTGCTCACTGCGGCGCGCGCGCGTTGGCCCGCACGTTGTCGCGCCTCATCGTCGGCGAGCCATTGCGAAGTTTCGCCGATTATGTCGCGCGAGTTTTTGACGATTCGTGCGCCGCCGGAACTGACCAGCGACGACACTATCTGCTGCTGGTTCTCGTGATACGGACCGATCAGGACCGGGACATCGGCCAACGCGGGCTCGGCCGGGTTTTGCCCGCCGCGTCCCGGCGCGAGGCTGCCGCCGACAAACGCGATCGATCCGCGACGATAGAAGCTGCGCAGCTCGCCCATGGTGTCGAGGATCAAAACGTCCGCGGCGCGCGCCGCGCCCGGTGAATTGAGTTCCGACGCCTTGACGTAATCGAGCGAGGCCGCGTGCAGCGCCTTTTCGATCTCCGGCGTGCGCTCGAGATGGCGCGGCGCTATCGTCAGCGCGAGCTGCGGAAAGTCCTTGCGCAGTTCACGGTAAGCGTCCGCAATCACGGCGTCTTCGCCCACTGCCGTCGATCCCGCGATAAAGATTTTTCGCCCGGGTGCAAACGCCATCAGCTCAGGACGAATTGGTTCTTCATTCGCCATCTGCGCCTGCGCCGCTTCGATTTTGGTGTTGCCGGTGACTACCACTTTTGCCGCGAGATCGAACTTCGCGTAACGCCGCGCGTCTTCGCGGCTCTGCGTCAGAATCAAGGTTGCGCGGCCGAGCGCATCTTCAAACAGGCCGCGCGCGCGCAGGTAACGACGCAACGATCGCTCCGACATCCGGCCGTTGACCACCGCGATCGTCGCGCCCGTCCGCGCGGATTCGATGAAGTAGTTGGGCCAGATTTCAGTCTCGGTGATCAGCACCACGCTCGGCTGCACGCGCTCCAGAAAGGATCGCACCGCGCGCTGATTGTCCAGCGGCGCAAGCATCCACGCCGCCGCCCCCGGGATTCGACGCTTGGCCGCCTCACGGCCCGCCGCCGTCATCGCGGTGATTGCCATGATTGCGCCCGGATAGTGTTCGAGCAGACCGTTGGCGACCGGGCGAATCGCTTCGATCTCGCCGACCGAGGCCGCATGAATCCAGATTCGCGGTGCGCCCGTGGCATCCGGAAAATCGCCGTGCCCCATCCGCTCGCGATAGTCCCGCATGTTCGCAGGATGCGCGGCCAGCAGCGCAAACGGCAGCGCCGGATACCACAACAAATTGTACAGCGCGCTTAGCATCGAAGCCTCGTCGATCCGCACACCTGACGATTCGAATTTACGATCAGTGAGTATCAGTTAACGAGACCGCCGTTGCCGGCCAGGTCTTCGGGGGACATGAATTGAAGGTCGTAGAGCTTTCGGTACTCCTGCCCGCGCGCAAACAATTCGTCGTGCGTTCCATCCTCAACTATCCGGCCGTGAACGACTACGACGATCCGGTCTGCCCGGCGCACCGTGGACAGCCGATGCGCTATCACCAGCGTCGTGCGATTTGCCATCAGATGCTCGAGCGCTTCCTGCACGGATCGTTCGGCCGCCGAATCCAGCGACGAGGTTGCCTCGTCCAGGATCAGAATCGGCGCGTCCTTGAGCAGCGCCCGCGCGATCGCGATTCGCTGCCGCTCTCCGCCCGATATGCGCACGCCCCGTTCGCCCACCATCGTCTCGTAACCGTTGGGCAGGCGGGTGATGAAGTCGTGAGCGTTGGCGAGCTTGGCGGCCGCGATTACGCGCTCGAGATGCTTGTCGCTGCTGCCGTACGCGATATTGGCGCGAATCGTGTCGTCGAACAGAAACGTGCTCTGCGTGACCAGACCGATTTCCGCGCGCAGCGACTTAAGCCGCAGCTTGCGTATGTCGATTCCGTCAACCGTGACGCGTCCTTGCTGTACGTCGTAAAAGCGCGGAATCAAATCCGCCATCGTGGATTTGCCGCCGCCGCTCATCCCCACCAGCGCCACAACCCTGCCGACCCCGATCTCCAGGTTGATATCGTGCAGCACCCATTCGTCGCCGTACCGGAAACTGACGTTCTCGAACGCGACGCTATGCGGGCCGGGCCGCAGCTCGATTCCATCGGGATCGTCGGGAACCTCGCTCGGATGATCCATCATCTCGAAGACGCGTTCGGCCGCGGCCAGCCCCTGCTGGATAGTGTTATTGGTCTTGCTGACGCTCTTGAACGGCGGGTACACGAGAATCATGACCGCAAAGAACCCCGCGAATTGACCCAACGTGCGCGTGCCCGCCTGCAGCGATCCCACCGCCCACCAGACCACCGCGACGACCGCGAACGCGCCCACCGCCTCGATCATCGGTCCGGTAAGCGCCTTGATCCGCGCCACCCGCATGAAGATTCGGAACAGCCGCTTGAGCTCCCGATTGAAACGCGCGCGCTCGTAATCTTCCATTCCGAAGGCCTTGACCACGCGGTTTCCCTGGAAGGTTTCAACCAGCAGCGACTGCAAACCGCTCAATTGTTTCTGCTGATTTTTGGTTTCGCGGCGGACTTTCTTGGAAAGACTGACGATCGGCAACACCACGATTGGAAAACCGATAAACGCAATGATCGCGAGCTGCCAATCCATGTGGAAGGCCACCGCCAGCAACGTGATCACCGACATGCCACCGCCGACGAACGAAAACACGCCGTCGCTCAGGCTCGACACCACCAGGCTGACGTCGCTGATGACTCGCGAAACCATCACGCCCGTCGGCGTACGATTGAAAAAACTCAGCGACTGGCGTTGCAGGCTCTCGTTCAGGTCGCCCCGGATATCCATCGTCATCTTCTGGGCGATGTATGCGCTCAGGTAGTCGTCGGAAAAATTGGCGATCGCGCGCAGCAAAAATAATCCCGCGAGCACCAGCGAGTATTCGCGCAGCTTCAAGGCGCCGTGCGCATCGAGCTGATGAGTGACTCCGAGATTAGTGCCCAGATCGACCACCCACTTCGTGAGGAGTGGGATCCCGCCGGTGGCCGCCGCCAGCAGGCCCATCGCGATTCCAAGCAACAGCACGTACGGGAACAGGTATGGGCGGAGGTAGCCGTACAGTCGCCATTGCAATGGGGTAAGCAGCCTCATGCGGTCATCCTGGACGCGATCATCTCGAGCGCGATCGTCGCGACTCGCCCCGCCGCTCCCGGCGATCCGAGCTTCTCGCGCAATGCCTTCAGCGCGGCCACCGTTTCCACGCGGATCGTGTCGCTCAAAAGCGGCTCGGCGGCTCGTACGAGCTTCTCCGCAGTCACGTCACCCTGGATCAGTTCCGGCACGATTTGCCGGCCCGCCAGGATATTCGGCAGCCCGATAAAATCCACTCCCGTCACCAGCATCCGCCCTAGGATATAGGTAAGTGGCGACACTTTGTAGGCGATAACTTCGGGGCATCCGAGCAGCGCCGTTTCCAGCGTGGCGGTCCCCGACGCGACCAGCGCGAGTTCGCTCGCCGCGACAATGTTGTATGTGTCGCCCTCGACAATCCTGATTCCCGCCAGGTCCGTGCGTCCAACCTCGGCGAGTTCGGCCTGGCTCAAGGTCGGCGCCAGCGCGAGCGCTATTTCAAGGCCATGATCGCGCCCGACAATCCGCGCCGCCTTGACCATCGGACCCAGCAGGTAGCGAACTTCGGCGCGGCGGCTGCCCGGCAGGATCGAGATGATCCGCGCGCGCGGGGGGAATCCATGGCGCTTCAGCGTCTCCTCCCGGCTCTGGACCGTGGCGATTCGATCGAGCAGCGGATGCCCTACGAAAGAAACGCGCTCGCCCGCGCGATGGAATAGTTCGGCCTCGAACGGCAGCACCACCGCGAGGCGGTCCGCGCGATCTACCAGCTTGTCGATTCGGCCGCGCCGCCACGCCCAGACCTGCGGCGTGATGTAGTAGAGCACCGGCACGCCCACGCGCCTGGCCGTGCCGGAGAGCATCAGGTTGAACTCCGCGTAGTCGATCAGGATCACAAGGTCCGGCTTCTCCCGCCTGATGATTCGACGCAGTGCGCGAAACGCGCCAATCGTGCGCCCAATGGTGGAAGCCAGTTCCGAAAGTCCCAGCCCGTGGATGTCCTCCGTCGCGACGATCGCCCGCACCCCGGCCGCGCGCATCTTCTCGCCCGCGATTCCGAACAGGTCGCACGACGGATCGCGCGCGAGAATTTCCCGCGCCAAATCGCCGCCATGAAGATCGCCCGACGCCTCGCCCGCAACGATCATGATGCGGCGCCCGCGTTCGGTCTCCTTCAGGCGCTCTCCAAGCGGCGGCGGCGCTTCGGCATTCAACGGCATCGAAGGGATTGTGATTGAAAAACGCGACGCCGCAAATAGGCTTGCCCGTGCGATTCAGTCGCCGGGAGCGAACCGCGCCGCATGCTGCATCTCTCAACCCTTGTTCAGAGTCTTTCTGACGTCATCGACGATATCCTGGGCTTTTACGATTTCGCCATTGTATTCGTTCACCAACCGCCCATCCGGTCCGATCAGCATCATATCGACCAGGTGGCCGACCGAACCGTCCGGCATGACTTGCCGGCTGAGCTTGAAGCCCGCCAGCGCTTTATCGATGTTCCCGGGACTTCCGGTCAGGAAATACCATCCTTTCTTGTCCGCCCCCTGCTGACGCGCGTAATCGAGCAACTGCTTGGGGCCGTCATGCTCGGGATCGACGCTGATCGAAACGATCGTGACCTTCGAACCGAGGTCGGGCCCCAGCCGGATCGCGACGTTCGTCAACTTCGCCGTCTCCATCAGGCATTCCCCCTTGCACGAGGTATAGATGAAATCCACCACCAGCGGTTTGCCCTTGAGCGACGCGAGCGAGACCTGGCTGCCATTCTGATCGACGAGCTTGGTGTCAGTGAGAACGCTCGCGGCCGCGCCGCCCGCGGTTGAGTCGCGGTGGCATCCGCCAGCCGCGAACAGGCTCGACGTAATTACTACGATGATGGCGAGAGATCTGAGATTACAGTGAATACTCATATTATATCCGTACTGGTAATGACCTTGCTATAGCTACTCAGATAGTCAGAAGAGCGCATGCCCGGCTTTAAGGTCTGTGGTCTTGATGTGTACGATTTTGGAATCGTCCTCGTGCGGCAGGCTGACGGGCACGCACGACGCTTTGCCTTCAGTCATGCGATCGATTGGGTAGTGATTCCCGCACACCCGGCAAATCAGTTCGCCGCCGACCACCCGGTAGCCGCGATGGAACGCGGAGCACTGGCGGCATGCGTCGAACACCGAGCGCACCTTGCCGTCGTGGCCGCGCGCGAGCACGAAGCGCAGCCGCTTGCCCGCGTCATCGGTGTAAGAGAAAAGCCGCGCGCTACCGGGGCGCATCGCGGACACGTTGACCGCGACTTCGTCGGCGCCGGTCACCGTTGTGCAATCTGAGGTCGCGATGAAGATGAGAAACGCGGCGACGCCGGCTGCGAGCACCAGACCGCCGAGAATCTTGAGCCTGATCGGACGCATCACAAATCGATGCTGTCGCAGCGGACGGGAGGCGTCAAGGCGCGGCCGAATCCGTCAGCATCACTTCCTTGATTCTCTCGGTTAGTTCCATCACGCGAAGTCCGTCCTCGGCGCTGACGGCCGGCGTGGACCTGCTGCGAACTGCCGCGACGAATGCATTGACTTCGTCGGCGAGCGGATCGCCTTCGCCGAAATCGATCTGCTCCGCCGAGATGGTGGGGAACTGAGCGCCCGGCGCCGGCGGAGTTTTGCGATACATCTGGATGCTGCGCGCCTCGTAATCAACCGAGAGGTACGCGTCGGGCTGGAAGAAACGAATCTTGCGTTCGCGCCGGGGCGACACGCGGCTGGTGACCAGATTTGCGATGAGACCGCTCCGGAAGCGGATACGCGCGTTGGCGAGGTCGATTCGATCGGTAAGGATCGCGACCCCGACCGCCTCGAGCGACGCGACCTCCGACGGCGCCACCGACAGGATCACGTCGAGGTCGTGCACCATCAGATCGAGCACCACATCCACGTCGGTGCCGCGCTCGGTGAACGGCGCGAGCCGATGGCATTCCACGAAGCGCGGATTTTTCACGATCGAATGCAGATGAACGACCGCCGGATTGAACCGCTCGAGGTGGCCAATCTGAAGAATGCGGCCGCTCGTCGACGCCAGCCTGGCCAGTTCACGCGCCTGGACCAGCGTCTCGGCCATCGGCTTTTCCAGCAGCACGTCGATGCCCGACTTCAGCATCGCGGATGCGATCTCATGATGCGTCACGCCGGGTGACGCGACCGTCACGAGGTCAACCTTGCCCACCAGCATCCGGTAATCGGCCAGCGGCGTCGCGCCAACTTCCATCGCTACGGCTCGCGCCCGCGCGGCGTCGATATCGACGACGTGTGCGAGCTTGATTCCCGAAATGGCGGCGTACTTGCGCGCGTGCAGCGTGCCGAGGCGTCCCGCGCCAATTACTGCGGCGCGCAGCTCAACCACTGGTTTCCGCATAACCGTATAACGTCACGTTTTTCACGCGCGCGAGTTCGAGCGTGCGCTCGCGTTCCAGAATCAGCGCGACTTCAGCTTCGACGCCTAACATCGCCGCGCCGATCTCGGCGAGCAATTGCACCGTAGCCGGGCCAATCGCGGGGCGATCGAAGCGCATGTCCTGGCCCGGTTTGGCCGCCTTGGCCACCACCAGGCCCGCGCCCACCAGCGCGGCTGCGCGGCGCAGCGCGGCGTCCGTTCCCTCCAGCGCTTCCACCGCCGCGACCATCCCGTCGCGGACCGCGACCGTCTGGCCGATATCGTAACTGCCGAGCCGGCGCGCGACCGCGAATGCGAGCTCGAGATCGCGGATTTGCGCGGGAGTCGGCTCGGGTCCGGCGCCGACGCCGGCGCGCGCGAGCCAATGCTCGATCATCGGGATCGGATCGATCATTTTGATTCCTTCGGTTTCGACTTCACGCGCGACGCCGCGGAGCACAGCGTCGTCGCTGAAGCGTCCGATTCCCGCCAGCATCTTAAGCGCGCGCGCGTCGGGCGCGAAAGAATCTTTCAGCCGCGCGCGTGAGATGCCGCCGGCCATCGCCGCTTCCGAGACTCCGGCGCTTTTGAAAACGTCGATTATTTTCTGCAGCTCGCCGACTTTGATCCAGGTGACTTCGCCGGCCACCGAGTCAAGCGCGCGATCGCTTTCATTCAGGTGCGCGACCGCGATGACTTTTATTCCGCGCTCGCGTGCGGCGCGCGCCACTTCGAGCGGGAAGACGCCGTTGCCCGCGATGAGCCCGAGCTTATTCACGCTCGCGGCCAACGACTCCGCGCTTCGAGTTGTTTATGAAATCAACCAGCCGCACGACTTCGGCAACCGTACCGTACTCGTCCAGGACCTGCTTCATGGCATCGTCGCGCAACAGCTTCGAGAAAAACAGCGTGCGGATCGCGGACTTGAGCGCCGCAATCGTTTCGGGCTTGAAGCCGCGCCGCTGCAGGCCGACTTCGTTGACGCCCGCCAGCCGCGCGCGCTCGGTTCCCGCCACCATCGAGTACGGCGGCACGTCCTGCGCCACCTTTGCGCCCGCCGCCACGATCGCGTGAGTGCCGATGCGGCTGAACTGATGCACCCCGACCTGGCCCTCGCAAATCGCGTACTCCTCGATAACGCAGTGGCCGGCCAGCCCCGTGCACGCCGCCAGGATCACGTGGTCGCCGATGATGCAGTCGTGCGCCACGTGCGCGTACGTCATCACCAGCGTGTGACTGCCAATTTTTGTCATCATCCCGCCGCCTTCGGTGCCGCGGTGAACGGTCGCGAACTCGCGAATCATGTTGTCGTCGCCGATTTCGACGACCGACGGTTCGCCCTTGAATTTGAGGTCTTGCGGTTCCGCGCCGATGGCGGCGAACTGCCAGATGCGATTGCGCTCGCCGATCGTGGTGTTACGCTCGATCATCGCGCAAGGCCCGACCACGCTGCCGGCTCCAATCTTGACGTCCGGTCCGATCACCGCACCCGGACCGACTTCGACGCTCGTGTCGAGGTCGGCCCGCTTGTCGATGACCGCGGAGGAATGGATTCGGCCCGCTATCGGACTTGCTCCTCGACTTCCATCGCGGACAATTCCGCTTGGGCCGCCAATTCGTCGCCGACGCGCGCCACCCCGTGCATCCGCCACAGCGGACGATGAAATTTTAGAATTTTTACTTCCATCCGCAGCTGATCGCCCGGGATTACGCGGCGGCGAAAGCGTACTTTGTCCAATCCTGTCAGCATGAACAGACGTGCCGGGTCCCCGCCCAATTCATTGAGCGCCAGGATCGCCCCCGACTGCGCCAGCGCCTCGACGATCAACACCCCCGGCATCACAGGATGACCCGGAAAATGCCCCGCGAAATACGGTTCGTTGAAGCTGACGTTCTTGACGGTTACGACGCGGCCCTTGACCAGTTCTACGATGCGATCGACCAGCAGAAACGGATAGCGATGGGGCAGCAGTCCCAACACGCGCCCAAGCTCCGCGACTTTTGCGTCGTCAGGCACCGGGAATTACTTCGCGCACCTTGTTTCGAGCGGCCTACTTCGAGATCGTCGACCGCTTGGCCGCCGCCGAGCCGAAATCCGACGGAGCCGGCGCGCTGGCCTGCCCGGCCTGAACGCTCGCGCGCGATATTCCGCCGCCGGCGCCTTCGCCGACCGAGCCGATCGCCACGTGCATCGCGTTGTAACTGCGGATTACCTGGTCGGTAATATCGATGCCCGGAGCACCCCACAGGATCGATCCCTTCTCCATCACCATCGTGTAGCCGTCACGCTCTCCAAGCGAGCGGATGACCTGCGCGAGGTCATGCACGATTTTCGCCGTGACCTCCTGGTCCTTGGCCTGCAACTCGTCCTTCGAGTCCTTGTAGTCGCGCTCGAAGTTCTTGAGCTTTTCCACGTACTGGTCCTGCAGACTCTGGCGCTGATCCTGGTTCATCAGCATACCCTTTTTTTCCATCTCGTCCTTAAGGGACTGGACCTCATTTTGCTGCCGCTGCAGTTTCGCCTCCACCGATGTGACACGGCCCTGGAATTCGGCCTTGGCCCGCTTGCCGGCGTCGCACTCATTGAGCGCTCGCTGCACGTCAACATACGCGAACTTCAGGTCGGCCCGCGCGGGAACTGCCGCGGACGTCACCGCAAGGAACGCACCGAACAACGCACCGATGAACAACCGTTGCCTCATACAGCCCGGAAAGCCTCCTGTTGACTAGCCACCTGGGACGCGTCCTCATTACGGCGCATCACTCGTGCCTGGGAAACATACACAATAGTACGTCACCGAGCATCAAATCCAGTTGCCCACGGTCTCATCGTCGCCCGATGTCGAAAAATCGACCGACGCTAGAGCGGGGAGCCGGCCCCGATTTCGAAGACGGTTTTCTGGTCGGCCGGCCGCGGATTGATCGGGAAAGCGATATCCACCGCCAGCGGCCCGAATGGCGATTTCCAGCGCACGCCGAATCCAAACGACGCCTGCAGCTGGTCGATATTGATCGAATCCTTGAGCAGGAACGATTGCCCCGCGTCGCTGAATACCACCCCGCGGATTCCCAATCCCGACAGTATCGGGAAGGTGATTTCGTTGCTCAGCAACAATTCCTTGCTGCCGCCGATGTCCTGAACGCTCAGCGGAGTGCCGTTCTGGGCGTACAGCGTCACCTGCGGTCCCAACGAATAGAGCTGATAGCCGCGCACGTCGCCGGGACCGCCGACACCGCCGGGGAAGAATCGCTCGTACAGCGGCAACTCGCCGCCGGTCCCGCTTTGCAGGTTGGTCCCGATGCCGAACGTGATTCCCTGCGACAGCACGAACGTTCCCAGCGACTGGCTCTTCAGGAACGGATAGAAATATCGGAAATGCGCGACGCCCTTGATGAATTCGTTGCCGCCGCCGATTCCGCCGAACTGCATGCTGAGACTCTCGACGGTGCCGGTGCGCGGATCGACCGGATTATCGACCGTGAAGCGGCGTATCGTCGGCGTAATTTCTGAGGTCTGCGTGTAGCCCTTGTAGCGCTCGATTTGGTAAGTCGTATACTGGTTCAGCCCCGTGATTCCTACGCTCTGAAACGAGTAGCCCAGTCCCGCCTGCACGTCCTTGAGAGAGAACGGCCCCAGCTTCTTGAAGCCGAGCTCGGTCAGCGGATATGTCGTGGTCAGGGTGAAGCCTGCCGACGACTGGTTGAAGCTCAGCAGGTAAGTTTTATTGTCGAACAACTGCATGCCCACGGCGAGCGGCATGTCCAGGAACCACGGCTCCGTGTAACTGACGCTGTAGTTCTGGAACAGGAAGCCGACCTGCGCGTTGAGGATCAGCGATTCGCCGCCGCCGAACAGGTTGGTGTTGCCCAGCGTAAAGTTGCCGAACAGCGATTGATAGCTGTCGAATCCGCCCGCCACCTGGAACGACGCGGTGTTGCCCTCGGTCACGTTCACGTCGAGGTTTATCTTGTCGGGCTGCGCCGCCGGCGAGGTCGTGATGCGCGTGTCGGTGAAGAATCCCAGCCGGTCCAGCCGCACCTTCGAATCCCGGATCTCTTCGGCGCTGTACGGCTCCTGCTCCTGAATCTGGATCTCGCGGCGGATTACCTTGTCCGAGGTCTTGGTGTTGCCGCTGATATTGACGCGGTCGATTAGCACTTCGTGGCCCGGATTGATCACGAACACCACGTTGACTCGCTTGGTGGTGTGGACCAGTTGCGTGCGCGGATCGATGTTGACGTACGCGTAACCCCGGTTCGAGTAGAAATCCGACAGCGCGAGCACCTGGCGCTGCAACGCCGAGCCGCGGAACAGTTGTCCGCTCTTCATCGTCAGCAGCCTGCGCAGTTCGCGGCGCGGAAACTTCAGGTTGCCTTCGATGTTGATTCGGCCGACGCGGTACGGCGTGCCCTCGTCGATCGTTATTATGATCGTAATCTGCCCGCCGCTGCGCACCAACTGTGGCTGCCCAATCTGCACGTTCAGGTAGCCGTTGTCGTAATAAAACGCCGTCAGCCGATCGACGTCCTCCTGCAGTTTCTTCTGATCGAGCGCGCCCCATCCCGTCAACCAGCTCAGCAATTTGCTGTAGGTTGCCGTCTCCATCTGGCCTTTCAAAATGGACGATGAAAACGACTTGTTGCCCTCGAACACGATCTTGGTGATCTCGACCTTCGACCCTTCGGTCACGTCGAATTCGCCGAACGCCGTGTTGTCGGGCTGCGGTATCGCCTTGAAGACTACTTTGGCGTCCGTGTAGCCCTTGTCCGCGTAAGCCTGCGTCACGCCGGCGATCGTCTCCTTTACCGCGATCGGATCGAGGATCGACCCCGGATGCACCTTCACCGCCTCGACTATCTTGTCGTCGTTCGACCGAATCGCCTTCATCCCATAGAACTTGACGTCGGTAATCTGCGGGCGCTCCTTTACCCGGTATACCAGCACGTTGCGGCTGCCCCGCTGCTCTACGTGGGCGGTCACCGATTCGAAAAAACCCATCCTGTAAATCGACTTGATGTCCACATCGACCGCCGTCTGATCGAGCGGCTGGTTCGTCTGCTGCGTGATGTGGATCAGAATCGCGTCCTGTTCGACGCGTTGATTGCCGGCGATCTCAACCTTCGAGATTATCGGCGCCGGGCCCTGCGCACGCGCGACGGCCGCCGCGAGCAACGAGAACGTCGCAATCGCTGCAAGCACCAGCGCGCCGTTTGCCGGCAATAGCCCGCGGGGCCGACGATGTAGCCCCCAAAATGACGGCGCGCGCGGTGCGCGCGCGTTGAATTTTCCGGATTTCACTCAAACACACCAAAAGCGCCGACCAAACTAGCCAATCGCTCCCCCCATGTAAACCGAATACTCCGAAGCGGCTAAACTCGATTGTTTCCCTTCCCGGATGGGACGGGGTTAGGGGCCAGTTTCTCTCGTTGCTCGGGTGCAGGGGCCGGCCTCTGCCGTTCGTCGAACAGCTTTCCTTCGTTGAGCCGCAGCGCGCGCCCGACGCTGCGCGTCAACTGCTCGTTATGGGTTGCGATCACCAGCGTGATCCCAAGCTCGCGATTGAGCTTGTGAAACAGCTCGTGCACTTCTTCCGCCGTATGCGGATCGAGATTGCCCGTCGGCTCGTCCGCCAGCAGCAGCTTGGGCCGCAGCACCACCGCGCGCGCCACCGCGACGCGTTGCTGTTCGCCCCCCGACAGTTCCGCCGGCCGGCGCCGCAGCTTGTCGCCCAGCCCGACGATTTCCAGCATCTCGGTCGCACGCCGGCTCGCTTCGGCGTCGTTGATGCGGCCGATCAACGCCGGCATCATCACGTTTTCCAGAGCCGTGAAGTCCGCCAGCAGGTAATGGAACTGGAAAACGAAGCCCAGCTTCAGGTTGCGGAACTCCGCCAGCGATTTCTGATCGAGCGCGAACAAATCTTCGCCCTCGAAATAAACCTTGCCTGCGGTCGGCTCTTCCAGGCTCCCCATAATATGGAGCAGCGTGGACTTGCCGGTTCCCGATTGCCCCACAATCGCGATCTCCTCGCCCGCCTGGACCGTCAGATCGAGACCGCGCAGCACGCGAATCTCGCGATCGGCGTCATAGAATGTCTTGTCGAGGCCGCGCACCTCGATTAGACGCCCCTGCGCAAGCTTGGGTTTCGCTTTCGCCACCGCCGCAGCTCGCGCCTCACTCATAGCGAATCACCTCGACCGGCGAGAGTCTCGCGGCCTGCAATGCCGGATAGATCGATGCAAGCAGGCACAGCACGATCGTCGCCGCCGCAACCGCGATGAAGTTCCACGCGTTGAGCGTCACCGGCACCGCACTCACCATGAACATGTCGGCCGGCAGACTAATCAAATGGTACTTGCCTATCAGGTACGCCGTCACGAACCCCGCGCCCACGCCCAAAACCGTGCCGATCACGCCCAGCGCCGCGCCTTCGCACAGAAAGATCGACGCCACCGACGCCGCCCGCGCACCCATCGTGCGCACGATCGCAATCTCCTTGCGCCGTTCCATCACCACCATCACCAACGTCGCAATTATGTTGAAGGCCGCCACCAGCACGATCAGCAGCAGCACCATGAAGTAGGTGAACTTCTCCAGCGCGAGCGCGGAGAACAGCGGCGCGTTGGCCGTCGTCCAATCCGAGACCTCGAAATCAGGCCCCGCCATCGCCGCGATCCGGGCGCGCATCGCCGGCGCGTCGAACATGTTGACCAGCCGCAACTCGAGCCCGCTTTCGAGCGACGCATCGTCGGCCAGCAACGCGCGTCCGTCTTTCAATGCGACGAATATCAGCGTCGAATCGAACTCGTACATGCCCGAGTGAAAGAACCCCGTCACCACGAATCGCTTGAGGCGCGGAGGCCCGATTCCTGCTCCCAAGCTCGCCGGCGAAATCAGTATCACCGGGTCGCCCGGCCTCACCCCAAGCTCGAACGCCAGCGACTTGCCGATGATCGCACCGGGCAGCTCGACCTGGCGCTTGACGCCCTTGTCCACAATCGTCACCGGATGCGTCGTCTCGAGGTCCGCGAGCGTCCCGTTCTCCAGCGTGTCGCTTAATTCCTTGAGCACCGGATTGTCGTGCGGCTGTACCCCGCGGATAACTCCGCCCGACACCAGCCCCGCGGCGCCCGAGTCCGTGCTCGAGACCGCCATCACCTGCGACGTGACGAATGGCGCCGCCGCCGCCACCCCCGGTATCGCGGCGATCTTCTTCTCGATCTCGGCCGGATTCCAAACTCCGCCGTCGCTGCGTTCGATCGTTATCTGCGGCGTAAACGTGAGCAATAGGTTGCGCAGATCTTTCTCGAATCCGCTCATCACCGACAACGCAACCGACAAGGTGAACGTCCCAATCGTTATCCCGGCCAGCGAGATGATCGCGATGAGCGACACGAATCGTTCGCGCCGCCGCGCCCGCAAATATCGCAGGCCAATCAGGAATTCGTAGCGCAACGCGTCACCTTTGCATTTGGCTTTTTTACTTTTTTACCGGATCCGGCCCGCCCGCGCACACCCGCCGCCGCGCCCAAACTGCCCCTTTTTTGTCTTCGATTGAATCAAATCGGGTTGGTGATCGTCATAGTCGCCGAGGGCTGAGGGATTTGCAACGATTGTGGGTTGCGTTGCGCAGCGGTGGTGAAATATGCTGACGGCGTTTTGAGACGAAATGCGGAGGATGCTCGCATGAA
>NZ_JBEKBF010000025.1:0-43383 GCF_050015535.1 Binatus soli (SeqCode)
TTCCGCTTCCTCCGAATGCGTATCTGCTTTCGATCTCATCTCCGCTCCTTTTGGGGTTAAGATGAGCCAAAAACCCTCTCTTCCTCAATCGCTGCAAACTGTCCAACTTGTGCTGACGGGGAACACCTGCGTGCCGAAGCGCGGACGATCTGCACCTCCGTCAAGGACGCGAAAGGCGCCGGCGAAGCGGTGAAAAAGCACTTCACCCGCGAACGGATCGATAACCTCCGCGCGCTCAAACTCGGCGCCGGACTCGACGCCGCAATGTTCGGCCGAATGGTCACCGGCGATATTCTCGCCCGCGTCGATGCTGCCCTCCATGTCGCTCATGCCTTCACTGTTCATGCGGAACAGTCCGAAAGTGATTACTTCTCCGCAGTTGATGATCTGCTCAAAGACAGTCCTGAGGGTGGCCTGGGCAGCGGCCATATCAACTCTTCCGAGCTCACCACCGGCCTCTTTTATGGCTATGTCGCGATCGACGTTCCCGGCCTGGTCCGCAACCTTGGCGACGATCGCGCGCTTGCAGCCGAAGTCACCCGCCGGATGGTCCACCTGATCGCAACGGTCACGCCCGGAGCCAAGCTCGGTTCAACCGCACCGCACGCCTATGCCCATCTGATGCTGGCGGAAGCCGCTAGCGCGCAGCCCCGCACCCTCGCCAACGCTTTTCTCACCCACGTGCGGCTGGAGCCAGATCCGCTCGCGAACGCTTACAACGCGCTGTCCACCCATCTCGGTGAGCTCGACCGGGTTTACGCCCGCACCGCGCGCCGCGGCTTCGCGCTCGGCCATCCCAACCTCCTGGCTCCCGTGCTTGAAGCCGAAGAACGATCGCCGTCGCTCGCCGAACTAGCCAAATGGACGGCGGCGTGCGTGGAGGAAACCGAATGATCGACGCAATAATCCTGCGTTTCGACGCGCCGCTGATCTCGTTCGGCGGCGTCGTGATCGACAATAACGGCGTCACGCGGACGTTTCCGGCGCGCTCGATGCTGGCCGGAATGCTAGGCAACGCCCTCGGCTACGACCATCGCGACGCCGCCGCGGTCCAGGCGCTGCAGACGCGCATCGTTTACGCGGTGCGCTGCGATCGCCCCGGCGAATTGTTGCAAGACTTTCAGACGGTCGATCTGTCGCAACCATTCCTGTGGCAGGGATGGACCACGCGCGGGCGAGTTCAAGAGCGCGCTGGCGAGGGTGGAAATGAAATTCGATCTCTTATGAGAGCCACGCAGCGTGGTGAACCGCTCCCGCGCACCGAAAAGACCACTCATATCCGTTATCGCGATTATCTCGCCGACGCGGTTTACACGGTCGCGCTGGAACTCAAACCGCCCGACGCCGATCCCGACGCGGCTCGGCTCGAGGCCGCATTGCGGGCACCCGCTCGGCCACTCTTTATCGGACGTAAACCCTGCCTGCCGGCGGAGCCGATTCTCCTCGGCCGATATCCGGCCGATGACCTGCGCACGGCCCTCGTACGAGCGCCGCTCTCTCCGCGTGCATCCGATAGTCGCCGCCTGCGCGCATGGCTGCCCGCCGACGGCCCGCACGTGCGCGGCGCGCTGCCGGTGACCGATGACCGCGATTGGACCAACCAGATCCATGTCGGACGCCGCTTTATAAGGGAGGACTTCATCGATGTCTGACGCACCCATCTTTATGCTCCGCGCCGAGTTCGACCAGCCTGCGCTGATGCGCTTCGCCGTTCGATCCGGTCTCAACCTGCGTATCGCCGACGGCGGATATATCCTTCACGCCGCGCTGCGCGCCCTGTTTGGCGACGCAGCGCCGCTCCCGTTCGTGGTACACGACTGCCGCGCACGGCGCCTGACACTCTTCGGGTACACGCTATGTAGCCATCGCGAATTGGTTGATCGCGCTCGCGCGACAGCGGATCCGCTCGCCACCTCAGCAGTCGATCTCGAATCTATTTGCTCCAAGCCGATGCCTGACACTTGGCGTTCCGGCGCGTCCTACCATTTTGAAACCCGCGTCTGCCCAGTCGTTCGTATCAGTGGACGCGCCGCCGGCGAAAAACCCCGCGAAGTGGACTTGTTCATCCATCGATGCCTGCGCGTCGGGCCCGATACCTTCGTCGATCGACAGGCCGTCTATCGCGAATGGCTTGCCGGCGAACTCGGCCGCGGCGGAGCCGCACGGATGCGTGACGCGCGCATGGTCCGATTTCGGCGCCAGAGTCTCGCTCGCCGCGATCGCTCCGGGAGCCAATCCCGTCTCGAACGCTGCGAACGCCCGGACGCCACAGTCGAAGGCCTCCTCGAAGTCGCCTCCCCCGCAGCTTTCGCGGCGCTCCTGCGCCGTGGCGTCGGGCGCCATCGCGCCTTCGGTTTCGGGATGCTCCTGCTCCGCCCCGCAGGTGACGGCCATGCTTAAGGGCCGCCTCGGACTCGAAACCGCGCGTATCCCGCAAGCGGATCGGCACGGCCTTCTATGGCTCGGGCGCGGCAACCTTACCGTCGAGGACGGGACGTTGCGCTTTACTGCGGCCGGCGATCAGGATCTGGCTCCTGGCGAGTACCTGATCCCGTTCCAGATGGTCTCGTGCTTCTTGCTCGGCCCAGGAACCACCATCAGCCACGATGCGCTGCGGCTGCTGGCGCGGCATGGAACAGGATTGGTATTCACCGGCGAAGGCGGAGTCCGTCTCTATGCCAGCATGCCCTTCGGCCCCGACGATTCCGCCCTGGCCCGCGCGCAAGCCCGAGCATGGGCCAATCCTGATACGCGGATGCGTTTGGTCCGCCGGATGTACGCGTGGCGCCTCGGCGAGATCGTGCCTGATACCGACCTTGACGCCCTGCGCGGACTCGAAGGCGCCCGGATGCGCGAGACCTACAAGCTGCTGGCGCGCCAGTTCGGAATCGAATGGTCCGGACGCCACTACGATCGCCAGAATCCCGAAGCCGCCGACCTGTCAAATCAAGCGATCAATCACGCTGCCACCGCCGTTGAAGCCGCCGCGATGGTCGCGGTCGCCGTCACAGGAGCCCTGCCCCAGCTTGGCTTCATCCACGAGGACTCCGGGCTTTCCTTCTGCCTCGACATCGCCGACCTGTGCCGCCATTCCGTCACCCTGCCGATAGCGTTCGGCGCGGTGCGCCAGTGGAATAGCGACCGACGCGGCGTACAAACGATCGAAGCAATGGTTCGCAAGCTTGCAGGGCGCACCTTTCGCAAGGAGCGCCTCATCCCGAAGATGATAGATCAAATCAAGGAGTTATTCGCCGATGACAGTGGTAGTAACCCGTGATGTGGCGCCGCGATTCCGTGGCTTCCTGGCGTCGTGCATGCTCGAAATTGGACCGGGGGTTTATACCGCTCCACGTATGAACGCGGGCGTGCGAGAGCGCGTGTGGGCTGTGATGCAGGAATGGTACTCGGAGCTCGGCGGCGGCAGTATCCTGATGACCTGGACCGATTCGCAGGCGGTCGGAGGGCAGCAGATTGCGGTCCTTGGAGCACCCTCGTACGAGATGTTTAACCGCGACGGTATTTTTCTCGCGATGAAGAGAACGCTGACGTCGGTCGAGTGACCGAAGGGTCCGCAGCCATCGAGGTTTGCGGCTGTTCTTTGAAAACTTAATATGCTCTAAGCGTGGATACGGGGTGTCCACGCTTCGTAAGAGGTTCCCCCGCGCACGCGGGGATAGACCTGTTGTTGCCATATTGAACGCATTCAGACCGCCGGTTCCCCCGCGCACGCGGGGATAGACCTTTTGATAATGCGCGGATTCTTTATATGAAGGCGGTTCCCCCGCGCACGCGGGGATAGACCTTCCATACGTGGCCTCAGACGTCAACAGCTTGTGGTTCCCCCGCGCACGCGGGGATAGACCTCCCTAGTCCGCAACCACCACGATGTGGCAGCGGGTTCCCCCGCGCACGCGGGGATAGACCGCAATCCCGGTAGTAGGTGGCGTTGTGCGCTGGGGTTCCCCCGCGCACGCGGGGATAGACCTGCCAGTATAAGGTCGGCTGGGCGATTGGTGCCGGTTCCCCCGCGCACGCGGGGATAGACCCAGCTATTATGCTGAGGTCAGGATTCTTTACTGGGTTCCCCCGCGCACGCGGGGATAGACCTTGCCTTCATCGGGCGCGAGACGTCGAGTAGAAGGTTCCCCCGCGCACGCGGGGATAGACCTTGATCTCGGTGATGATTGCCCCGGGGTTTGTGGGTTCCCCCGCGCACGCGGGGATAGACCCGATTCTTGTACGATGGGAAGGGTTTGAGGCCGGGTTCCCCCGCGCACGCGGGGATAGACCTCAGCACCTTCCGGCTTTTCGAGCTGTTGAACGGGTTCCCCCGCGCACGCGGGGATAGACCCCTAGCAGCGGGCGTGAATTCGATTCGGACCACGGTTCCCCCGCGCACGCGGGGATAGACCCTACGAGTTCACGGTGCGCGGCACGCAGATGATGGTTCCCCCGCGCACGCGGGGATAGACCGTATCGAAAAGTGGGGGAGTTTCATTTGTCATCGGTTCCCCCGCGCACGCGGGGATAGACCCTGGGCTGAACGTGGCTGTCCTGACCTCGAGATGGTTCCCCCGCGCACGCGGGGATAGACCCAGACTTTGGTAGCGCGCAGCGTTCGCTTAGAGGGTTCCCCCGCGCACGCGGGGATAGACCCCGTATACCGTTCAAGCAGCCGAGTCCGATGGAGGTTCCCCCGCGCACGCGGGGATAGACCGTCCACCTGACACCGTCGACATGCCGCCATCGTGGTTCCCCCGCGCACGCGGGGATAGACCCTAACATTCCATTTCGCAAAGTACATGTGCGTAAGGTTCCCCCGCGCACGCGGGGATAGACCTTATTGAGTTGAGTGCTCCTTCTGAAATTTACGGGTTCCCCCGCGCACGCGGGGATAGACCATATCGGCACCGACTGCGCGGCGATTTGTCCCGGGTTCCCCCGCGCACGCGGGGATAGACCTGGATATTGTTGCACTGGCGGATGCTGATGCTAGGTTCCCCCGCGCACGCGGGGATAGACCTGTTAGGTTTGTGGCTCCACTGGTGAGTGATGAGGTTCCCCCGCGCACGCGGGGATAGACCCGGAATCGGAAACCACCGAACGGATAGCCGCAGGGTTCCCCCGCGCACGCGGGGATAGACCGTCAGCAGCTTCTTGGCTGCCTTATCATCACCCGGTTCCCCCGCGCACGCGGGGATAGACCTGATGCACCCTTGGGCACCCTCCATTCTACCCCGGTTCCCCCGCGCACGCGGGGATAGACCTTGCAGATACAGATACGGGTCGCCGAGCTCGGCGGTTCCCCCGCGCACGCGGGGATAGACCTTGGACGACCGCAAAGTTATCATCCTGCGCCAAGGTTCCCCCGCGCACGCGGGGATAGACCTGATACCTTTGCCATAGAGATAGGCAGCAGTGTGGTTCCCCCGCGCACGCGGGGATAGACCGTATATGGCGAACAAAATCGCCGCGCTCGAAAAGGTTCCCCCGCGCACGCGGGGATAGACCCTCTCCACTCGATTGGGAGCTCTACCATGTCCCGGTTCCCCCGCGCACGCGGGGATAGACCGCGATGCCGATGGACGACCTGGTGCAGGCATACGGTTCCCCCGCGCACGCGGGGATAGACCCTCTTTGCCGCTTCCGCATTGCACGCAGCCGCCGGTTCCCCCGCGCACGCGGGGATAGACCCTCATCGGGAATCCCGATGATCGGATCGTCGTAGGTTCCCCCGCGCACGCGGGGATAGACCCTTAAAAAGTCGATGACCGCGGCCGAGATCGCGGGTTCCCCCGCGCACGCGGGGATAGACCCTGTTATTGCCGCTCGCCACGGTCACGAGCATGGGTTCCCCCGCGCACGCGGGGATAGACCGGTCACGGCGGCGGTTACGACGGCGGCGGAACGGTATGGGGTTCCCCCGCGCACGCGGGGATAGACCGTATTGTTCCCCGTCAGCACACAAGAACCCTTCAGTCCACGGGACACTTTTTGCACGGCTTCGGCGACAGTAAGCTGCGCCACCGCTTGATCGGCCGGTTGGTGCTGCTGTGTTATGCATCCCACAAGGCTTACTACGATGGCACATGCGAGTGCGACAATTGCGTAGGCATAGGGCGCGCACTTCAACAAGCAAGAAACGACTTCTCTCCTTGGCACGAAGCGTTGCGGCGAGTTCATCTGTTCACTGTCCTCTCTGTGCCTGACCTTGCCATAGATAGATTTGATCCTGCGCGGCGCGAGCGTCAGGAGCGTTGGGAACCAGCATCAAATACTTCTTCATTTCAGGGATTGCATCGTAGTAGTCGCCTTTGCTGGCCATGATTTGGGCGACGTTATAGTGAGCACCCGGAATCCATGGCGCGACTTCTAGCGCCTTTTGATAGAGAGAAATCGCGTCATCGTCGTTTCTGTTATTGAGGGCGCCCTGCGCCTGCACCATGTAGGCTCGCGCCTGCTCGGGAAGCGGCGGCTTGACCGCCGCTGAGCGGTATTGGTCTGCTATCTCTGCGAACGCCGCATCTTCCTGTCTCCGAGCTTCTGCCGCTCCGTGAGAAAGTACATAAGCAGCATTAACAAATTCCTTGGCTCGTTCCGTCGCCCCCGCCCCCAGCCATGCCAGTCCGTCCATCTTGCATACCGTCAAATCGACATACGCGTAGTGACCTAGGGGGTCGGCGTAAACCTGTGTGTTCGCAATCCTGCTAGTCGAGAGAGAGCATGGGGACCAAGGGGCATCATGCTGGTTGCTAAAGATCAGCGTAACTTTTGCCCCTTGGTCCTCGAAGCGGACTTCCTCGATTTTGTTGAAATTCTCGGTACGAGTGTAAAAGTCTATTGCGTAAGCTGCTTCCGTGAACATTGTGCGTGCCTGAGGTAGGTTCATTCCGGCGACGGTAGCTTCGGACGGTGTATAGGTCTCGGAGCAGCCCGATACGACGAGCGCGGCCAGAATTGCCAACCAGAACTGCGGCCAAGTCAGTCTGTGAGTCATAATTGGAGTGATTTTCTTTTCACCCTAGCGCATCTGCGCGACGATGGCAGACGCCATTGCGGTCGCCATAAAATCTGACTCATCTCAGCGCCGGAAAAGAACAGTTTTCGTTGTATGCGGTTCGCGCTGGGGAGACGTATCGCAAAGCGATCAGGCTCGGCCTCAGTTTCCGCTGCCGTCCTTGTAGTTTTCGTACACTCCCGCACCAGCGCCAAGGGCCGCGCCACCGACGGCTCCGGCAGGGCCTGCCACTGAACCCTCCTCAGCCCCTTCCGCTGCTTGTACCGCCACTTTCGCCGCGTTCACCGTCGCACGCTCTGCTTCCGGGCCCTCTTGGCCGACATCCTCATATTCCTGCGAGCTTGCTTGGTTAGCAGATCTTGCGGCTGCATCCTGACGCGCTTGACCCGATAGACCGTTATCGTAAGCCGACTGAGGCGGGTTCGGTGGCGCCGACGCGGCGGAGGGAAGCGCGTTCGCATTGCCGCTTGGCATCGGCTCTCCGACCGGCGCACCGCATTGGGGCATCCCGTTCGCATCGAGCGGGCACGGGCCGCCCTGCTTTACCATCGAAGGATCGACAGTCGTGCCTGCGCCGCGCAGATCGACCGCGCCAGCGTCGGCTTGCGGTGGCGGATTGGTCCCGAACAGATCGTTGCCGGTCTTGAGTTGAAGCGGGCCGCCGCCGGGCGGGCCGCCGCCGCTGGCGTCATCAATGCTCTTCAGTCGAACCGGCTCGCTGGCGGTGCCGATGCCGTCGATGCCTTTGAGGTTGGCCATCAACTGTTGATGGCGCCGCTCCTCTTCTTCTTGGCGGCGGGCGGCTTCGGCCCTTGCCGCCGTTTCTGCGGCCTGCCGGGCAGCTTGTTCCTGGGCCGCTCTGGCCGCACCTTCCTGCTGCTCTTGCTGCTGCTCTTGCTCGCGTTGTTGCCTGATTTTCTGCCCGAGAGCTGTTCCAAGGTTCCACATGCCCTGCATGTAGGCGCTCCCCATGTTCTGCATCATCTGCTGCTGGACGGGTGAAGGTCCGCTGTAGGTGGAAGTGCTCGCGCTGGGAGCCTGATACGTCGGCGCCGCTGGCGGCGGCGAGCCGCCGCAGTTGGCAACGCAAACGCCCTGCTGCGTCGGTGGAGGAGGTGGAAGACTATAGCCCCCGCCTCCGGCGCCGTCCCAATTCTGGGCGCGCACCGGCGTAGGCGAAATCGTGGCCAGTACGAAGACCGCAAGGGCAAGAGTCAAAAGTCCGAGACGAGCCTTCCCTTTGGCGAGCAAGTAATCCGCGTTTCCGGCCGGGTCAGAACGCATCGTAGTTCCTCCCAACGGTATTGATTACGCCTTGTGGGTGGTATCGGTCAATTGACCGGAATCCCCGTTTTTGACGCCCCAGTAAAGGAAGCCAATTTTCAAAGGTCGCCCTGCATCGCGACGTTTGCACTTGGTTGGACGACCACGCGGAGATGGGAGCTTGCCGCCTTTGCTGACAAACCGGCCGGTTATGCGGCGGCCTGATTGCCCCGAGCACTCCAGCCTTCACGCCGCGCAAGGGCGAATAGTTCAAGCTTGGGCAGTGCTTACTTCGGATGGACCGCGCGATTAGACCGACAGGCCGCTGTGAACCTCTCTTACGTGGCGGTGTCAATCGTTCTTCTCAGGCTTCTGCCGTCGGTTCCTTGTCCTCGAACGAGGTCCGGTACAAGGCCTCTATCTGCTCTGCTTCTCGGTCCGTAAGAGCGCCAAATTCATTCTCCCGAGCGCGTTTGGATAGCCGCCCGTTCTCCTGGCGCAGGAATCGATGCAGGAGCTCAATCTTCTCGGCAGGCATGTCGGCAATTTCCTGGATGCCATGCGCGAATCGATCGTAGGCCTGCAAATAGGCGACCTCCTCCGGAAGATCATGCTCAATCGTCTGCTCCACGCATCGATAGAGAAACTCGGCGTGCACGGTCGCGTCGAAATATCGATAATAGTCGCCAGTGTCGTTCAGAACCTCGATGTTCCCATTCGGCGCAGCGTGCCAGTCGATGTAGTCCAACAGGGGTCGGGAGTGCGATTCAAGGACTTCTCGATAGCTTTGGATGTTCCGCAGAATCGCCGCACTCACCGGAAAGACCACGCCTGGCGGATTATAACCCGCGGCTGCGAGCACGTGATGGATGAGCCATCGATGCAGTCTGCCGTTTCCGTCGCTGAACGGATGGACGTAAACAAATCCGAACGCCACAGCCGCCGCGATGACCACCGGATCGACCCGGCCAGCGACCCCACGCGCCGCATACGCAATCACTCCTTCAACGAGACTCGTGAGATCCTCGGGACGCGCGCTGATGTGGTCCGGAATCGGTTCGTTATTCGTGCGGTCGTGCGTCCCCACGAATCCACCTTCGGCACGCAGTCCAAGATGCACGAAGCGCACGTCGCCGATCACGATCTGCTGCAATCTCTCCAACTCGACGATGCTGAGCTTGCGCGAACCCGCCTCACCTATGATCTGACCCCAACGCACGGCGCGCTTCGGAGATGGCCGTTCGCCCTCGATCGAAAATGACGACTTGCTATCACTGAGGAGCAGGAAGGCAGCTGCGCGGGCCATTATATCGGCGTGAATGCGACCCACCACGTCGCGGGCAATTTTGTCGAGGCCTTTCGCCGCGTACCCTTCGAGGGTTTTGGTACGCCGCACCATCGGGCAGAAGGCGCGCGTTCCTGGAAGATTATCGATGACTTTGTGCCGCGAAGAGACCTTTCCGCCTGCGATGGCGAATTGTTTGGTCGGGTCGACGACTGCTACCGCTCGCACTTTTCCCGGATCCCTTATGTCGAGCTGCCGGCCGGTCAGCCACTCATGCAAATACCAGAGGCGCCGGGCGTAAGCGCCGGTGGGTTTGGAGCGAACGGCGGCGGCGATCTCCTCGTCCGGTACGACCTTGAACAGCGCGGACAGAACACTGAGATCGACGCCCTCCCATTTGAGGGCGAACTCGAGGTGCCCGCTGAGCATGTCCTCTGGTGCATGTCGGGGAGTGAAGAGCTGCCAAGCTTCTGTTGACGCGGGGTGATGTCGGGATGCCGTCGCGGCGAGTCGAGGAGGCAATGGAATCTGCAGATTGTAGCGCTCGATTAAGGCCGCATAGCCGACGGGACGCGCTGGTTCGGGCAACGAGCGACCGCGAAAATCTGTCACTAGATGAGAATTGTCTTCACCCATCAGAAATTTCGTGATATTTCGTCACGAACCCAGTCATGCTCGTTCTTGGCCTGAATTGGTTCTGCGCGAAAACCTTTCACCTTTTGCGTCAAGGCTTCACTAGTCTCATTCATTGCGAATATTAGTCACCAAAGTGCCATTTGTAAAGAGGGCCGGTGCGGACGGCGCCTGTCCACGCCGTCGGGAGCCTTTCATGAAAAATGACGCTTTCACCAAACGGTGAAACCAGTTGCGCAGACGGGTAGTGGGTCAGTTTGAGTTTCCCGGCTTCCCGGCAAAACCGCGCGCTCGATTCAGTCGCCAAGCGATTCGGCGAGGAGGCGGTGACGCGCGGCTTCGCCCACGCCGATCGCGCCGCCCCGACGCCGCGGATCAAGTGAGGTGCGCGATTAGTGCGGCAAAAAACCGCAATGCGGCGGAATCCGACACTGGTTGCAATTGCCGGGTTCGGCTCGTAAAGCTGTGACAGTCAAAATGGAAGTTCCCGCTTACGGAGGCGTTTATCGTGTCAGACCGGCAGATAAATTGGAAAGGACCTTTCTTGGTGGAGAGCGAAAACGCCACCTATAGTTCTCAACTCCCAGACTCACCCGGGATCTATCGAATCCGAGCGTTAACTTCTACGCAGAAGCCAGCAAGCATTCCTCGGTGCAACGGAACGGACCCGAACGGAATCCTTCACATTGGTGAAACCAAATACCTGCGAACGAGGGTCAGAGACTTTCGCAATGCGGCATTCCACAGTGGAGAGGCCCATGCCGCCGGCTGGGAATTCTGTGATTCTGGGTTCACTTCTCAATTTTCCAAAGAGATGATCTATTACGATTTTGCCGAGCGGGAGTCGAAGGAAGCCGCAGAAGAGTGCGAGCGAGCGTTACACGAGGAATACCGTAAGCGTTTTCACGACAAGCCGCCTCTCGATGCCAATAGGGGGAAGAAGGAGAGGAAGCCGTAGGGCAGTAGTATGGCCTTAGGCACCTGCGCCAGCTGCGGTCACAAGGTTTCAACCACCGCACGTTCCTGCCCAAAATGTGGCGCATCGCCGCCTAAGTCCGTTTATTGCACTAGGTGCGGCGGAAGCATGCTTGACAGCGTAACAGTATGCCCCGCATGCAGCGCCGCTCGATATGACAGCACCCCCACAGGCAGCTTTGAGAAGCGGGGGGACCTATCACCCGCAAATCAACCGACGGCAGTGCCGCCGCCGTGCTCTACCACAAAAGAAGCTGCTACCAGCCAGCCAATATGGCAGTGCCCCAAGTGCAGAAGTGAAAACGTACAGAAACTCTCTGTGATTTTTTCGGAGGGTACGACCTCTACTAGACAGGGGATCATTGGATTAGGGCTTGGCGAGAGCGGAGCGATTGGAGGTGCGGTGGGAGGTGGAACGAGTTCAACCACCTTGGCCAAGAGCGTTGCACCACCAACCGCCCCGGAAGAACCGCCAGCGGTGCGGGACATGGGGGGCGTGGGCGCTGCATTTGTAGGTTGTTTGCTATTCTTCCTTGTCGGTTTTCTTGCTTTCGTAATGGTGATGGGAATATTCGCCGGGTTGAGCGACGATCAGCCAAATGCGTCCCCTGTCTTACAGTTCTTGCTGGCCGTGGTAATTTCGTTCTCGCTTGGTTTGTGGGTCGCTCGTTCTGTTGCAAGCTCCTCTAAGCCGAAACTAGATGCAGAGTACCAAGCCAAGCTCGCAGCCTACAACAAGGCGCTGCCTATCTACAACGAGGCACTGGCTATCTACAACGAGGCGCTGGCTAAATGGCAGCGATCTTATTTTTGTCACCGCTGCGGAAACGTCTTCGAGTTGCAAAGCTCATAGACCTAACTGCATTGGCCTGCCTCACGAGATTCCTATAATCCGTGGGTACCGGCGGGACTGCGTGGGCTTTGCGCGGTGCGCACTGGTTCATGAGATACTGCTTGTTGCGAGCAAGCTAAACAGGAGGAGCAAAAGACAATGGTTCTTACAGCCGAGCATATCGAGGCCGCCCTAACCGACATCGATCGGAACAGGCTGCCGGCCAGAAGACGGTCTACTCGCTACTGCCTCGTGCGCAGGAGGACACGCATACACTACCCTCCGAAGTACGTTGTGGGGTTGGCACATGCCCATGAACGCAACGGACGCGAGTGGAGAGCAGACGAGCATTATGGGGGCGAACCAACCAATCGCGTTCTCCGAGATCTTGGCTTCGTGGTCATCACATGTGACTGTCGGAATGATCCTTCGAACTCAAACTGAACCAGCTTTGCGCGGTGTCACCATCGCGCGGCAGCCACGCTCGGAAATGGCGGTGAAAAGCTTCGCGCGGACGGCAAATCAAACTGACCCACTACCCACAGACGATGGCCGGTGGCTATGTCCTTCAGATTTTGTATCCGGCCGGGGATCGCGAAATCAGGGCGAGCCTATGATCCTCACAGAAGACCGGTCTGGGCGGTGTGCTTGGCCTGTTGAGTTGCCGAGCCGCGACCAGCACGGCCGGTTGGCTTCAGTTCGGGGTGGGCTAGGAAATCACGTTACCGCTTGCGGGCATCCGTACCGTGGGCCGGGACGAGGCCGAACTGCCGTGGTTGTTGGCGGCGGCTCTGTCGCCAGCTTCGAGACTTGCGCCCAGCGAGTGGGCGCCTTGCGAGGCTGAACCCGATTCAGCTCCGGTCATGCCTTGGTTAGAGAGAATCCGACCCAAACCATAACCGGCCATCGCGGCTTCGAACGCGTGGCTTAAATTGAGCGAAACCGCACCTCCGACGATCGATGCGGCAGTGTTTGGAATGGTCCAAGCGAGAAGCGCGAAGATCATCGCTCCGCCTGCGATCGTTAGGGGAAGGGATGGGTCGCCGGCTGTCCAACCGATCAGAGCGGTGTTCCAACCCGCCGTGATAGTCAGTCCAATCCCGACCATCAGATATAGGAAAAACAGTTTGATCCCCACTCCCACGATCCAGCCTAAGAAGCCTTCCGCAAACTTGATCGTCCAGCGTGACCCGCTAAATCCCAGAAGAAGCACACCACCTCCAGCGCCAACGTATGCCTCGCAAAGAGCCAGTAGCATTTGGGCGGCTATGAGGGCGAACGATAAGAACATGATCAACCCGGCGATCAATGCGATCAGAGCTGCCAGCGTTACGTGAAACCAACCGAGGCTCCCGAAGCCACGATAAATGATCTGAAAAAGTGCGAGCCCACTGTTGAAAGCGGAGCTGGGGCTGAGCCCCGGTATACCTGCGGCTTGTCCACCTATCTGCTGGAAGCCCTGGATAATAGCGCTGAACCATATTGGCGCGTTGACGATCATCGCGTACAGAAAGCCGAGAGCGAGTGACTTTTTAACGAACTCGGCGAGAAGGCGGGTGGGCTCATCTTGGTCGGCGAGGAAGTGCACGCACGTTATGATTATCTCGACGAGTACCAAACCCAGAAAGATCTTCTCCGCAAAGGGCTGCATGATCGCCATGTATCGCTGACCGGCCCATTGAAATGTCTGGCCTATATTGTCGAGGTTGTTCATATTCGCTGCCTCTAGTGGCTTGGGCTTCCAGTTGGTTGCGGCTGCAGTCCGAAGGGAACGTTGGCGCCTCCTCCCAACCAGTGTTTCGCGCTGGGATTCTCCGTTTGGCTGAGGACTGCTGCACAGTTCGCATAATCCTGATGTGCGGGCTGGCTGCAGAAATCGAAGGCGCGCTGCCATAGATCAGTCTTCCGCTGGAACTCGTCGCTCCAGAAAGCGGGACCATATTGCTGACTGGGACTGTTCGACTCTAGAGCCGCAAGCGCGTCGTGCGTTTGGTCAGTATTGTTGTTGTGGCAAGCGGTAACGATGAACGCGGAGACTAACAAACAGAGCGCGACACGTTTCATGGCGGGCCTCTCTCGGTTCTATTGGCCGCCGGTCGGCGCCACTGAAAATGGGACGGTCGGGCCGGCACTAAGCCACTGCTGGGTGCTGGCGTCTTCGGCCGCCTGCCGATTGACCGCATTCGCAGCGGCGACGTTCTGCGCGTTGATCATGGCGACAACCAACTGCCTCAGCATCTGAATCTGTTGCACCTGTTGCAAGGCGATTTCGTTGCCCACCTGGATTGCCTGCAAGTTTCCCGCAGCGGTCTTGTTCATACCTTCGAGCCCGGTGAGTTGCGCCTGCTCGTTGGCAAAATTCTGCGCTTGCAATTGAGCGGCTGCCAGAGTGCCGTTGAGGGTGTTCAAGGTGGTGGCGATGTTGCTGGCTTCCTGTTGGTTCGGATTGGATGGCACAATGTAGCCGGGAAATTGTTGCTGGAATTGCGCTTGCAGATTACTGAGCGTGTAAGAAAGTCCGCCCTGCTGCTCAATGATCCCGCCCAGTTCGTCGAGCATAGACTGGCTCGATTGCCACCCGCCCGCGTATCCGCCGGTGGTGTTCCTGATCATGTACTGGAGCTGCTGCGCTTCAGTGAGGACGGTTTGAGTCTCTTGCTGAAGCTGTTGAAGCTGGCTCGCATACATCGTCGGATCGAACACCACGTCGCCGACTCCGAACAGAGCGTGCGCAGGAACACACGTCAACGACAGCCAAGCGATGGCGACCACGATTGTTGACAAGAATTCGAAGAATCTTTCTCTCTTCATTGATCTATCTCCGCTTGTTTTGCCGTGCCGTTGATGTAAGGCGGCGGCACGCGGCTATTGCTGAGCAAGGGCCTGCCGGGCGCTTCGACACGAGCGCAGAGTGTGCCGAGGTATTCCGCCCAGTCGCCGAATCCTCTGACGCGGAGCCATTCGCCCGCCCAGCAATCTCCGTGTTTTGTGATCAGCTGTCGGGCCTGAAGGATGTCCGGCTTCGATCCAGCCCCGATGAAAGCCAGCGTGGCCTCTCCCAGCGCGAGATCGAAGAGGCGACGGCCGGCGGGCGAGAGGTAGTAGTACTGGCGCTTCGGCACTGCGAACGACAACATCTCGATCTGCCTGCTCGTCAGGCCGAACTTGCGATAGAGGTCGGCAGTCACGGGATTCTGCGCCTCGGGATTGGGTAGCAGAATCTTGGTTGGACACGATTCGATAATCACATCGCGTTGAGGCGAGTTGGCGACTTCAACGAGACTTTGGGTGGAGAGGATGACGGCGGCGTTCTTCTTGCGCAGCGTTCGCAACCAGTCTTCGATCTTCGCACCAAACGCACCGTTGGCGAGCATCACCCATGCTTCATCGAGCACGATGAGGGTCGGTCTCCCGTCCAGGCGCTGATCGATCCGGTGAAAGAGATATGTGAGTACGGGTAGGAGGACCTTCTCGCCCATCGCCATCAGCGCCTCGATCTCGAAAGTCTGAAAGCGGCTGCTGCCAAGTACGTCTTTGTCGGCATCGAGGAAACGGCCCATCGGGCCGTGGAGGGAATAGAAGTCGAGGCCGTCGCGGAGCGTCTGATCCTGAAGCAAGCGAACCAGATCGGTAATGGTTCGGGCGTCAGATCCGCTGTCTCCCAAGAGCTGCAGAGCACGCCAGATGGCTTTCCGATGCTGCGGAAGTAGCGTCACGCCTTGCAGATTGAGCAGAGTTTCGAGCCAGTCCTGCGCCCACATCCGCTCGTTGTCGTCGTTTACATTCGCGAGCGGGCAGAAGGAGATTTCGCTCTCTCCGAGATCGTAATGGTCGCCGCCTGCGGCTTTGGTCAGCACGAATGCCGACAGGCCTTTGTCGAAGCAGAAAACTTGCGCGTCCGGGTAGCGGAAGAACTGCGCGATTAGCAGGCCGAGCAGCGTCGATTTGCCGGAGCCAGTCGGACCAAAGATCAGGGTGTGGCCGACGTCGCCAACGTGCAGGTTGAGGCGAAACGGCGTTCCGCCAGTCGTCGCGGCGTAACAGAGCGGCGGACTGTGTTCCGGATAGAAAGGGCACGGGTTGATCTCCTCTCCTGGCCACACGTTGGTGGTCGGCATGAGGTCGGCGAGGTTCCGCGTATGGATGAGCGGGCGCCGGACGTTGCGGTAGCCGTGGCCGGGAAGGGAGCCAAGATACGCCTCGTTCGCATTGACGTGCTCGATGACTGCGGGGAAACCGTGGTGTTGCAGTTGCTTTGCGATCTCTCTTGCGTTGGACTCGGCTGCCAAACGATTCTCGTCCATCAGGATGATGGTGCTCGTGTAGTAACCAAAGCGGACCCGGTTCGAGCTCGCCTCGGCAAGTGCGTCGTCCGCGTCCTCGGCCATCGCGAGCGCATCTTTGTTCTCAAAGCTCTGAGACGCGCCGTTGCTGAACACCTGTTTGATCATACCGGACAGTCCATGGCGCTTCTGGAACCAGTTGCGCCGCTGGATGCGAAGAGCCCGTTCGGCTTCGGCCGCATCGAGGAAGATGAAGCGTGTCGACCAGCGGTACGGAATTGCAAGTTCATCCAGGAATGCGGTGACTTCGGGCCACGAGTGGAGCGGAAGACCGGTCAGGCCGATCAGGCGAATGTGAAGGTCATCCAGCATGGGCTGGAAGCCCGCATGGAATTCATGATTGCCGAGCAGAACGTCGAGAAAGTTCCCCTCGGCAGGCGGCCGGATCGGATCGGGGCGTGCGGTGATGCAGGAGTTGAGGTGCGACAGGAGCGAAACGTCATCCATGCGCTGCATCAGGAATCTGGCGCTCAGAGCGTCTTCATTTTCCGCGAGGCTGCGCCTGAAGAGGTCGAGCGTCTCTTCCCAATCGGTTGCTCTGCGGCCTTGAAAGAATAGTCCCGCGGCCCGCGACTGCATCTCGGTGGGTGGCGTCCAGGTGAGAGTCAACGCGAAGCGACTCTCGAAGTGCTGGCCTTCCTCCGTGTAGTGAAGTCGGCGCTCGTGATCTATCAGCGCGGTGACGGGGTCAGGAAAAGCTCCGGCCTCCGGATAGCCGACGCTCGGCTTGCGGATGAGATCGACGTTCATCATCCAGCCGTCGCCCAACCGCGCGAGACCGGCATTGACCTGATGAACGAGAGCCGTCATTTCCTCGGGACTTGCTGAGTTCAGGTCAGGGCCGCTGTAGCGCCAGCCGGCCAAGAGCGAGCCGTCCTTCAGCAGAACGATGCCGGGGTCTATCAGCGCCGCGTAGTTGAGGAGGTCCGGAAAACCTCCAAGTCGATCTGACTGGCGCCGAAGGTTTCTGAATTCTCTGAACATTATTGCTGTCCCCTAGTATTTCCGAAGCCTCGGCACTGCCGGATGAACGGGTGCCGGTGGGGCGGTGATCGCGGCGCGCGGCGGATAGCACCGCTGGTAATGCAAGTGCCGGATGTAAACCTCGCTCAGTTGCGCATCGAACTTGGCTGCCTGTCGAAGCGCCCAGTGACCCGCGGTGCCTAAGATCGTCGCGATCGCAACCGTGTATAGATGCAGGCCGACCCCGAAAATCAGCGCTGCGACTATCAGCCAGTTCAGGATCGCAAGCCGCCGTTCCGCGCCTCCAAGCAGCACTGGCCGCGTGAGCGCCTGATGGATCAGCGTTCGTTGAACCTCGGTGTCCATCGCTGCATACGCTCCGGTCGCCTGATTAGAAGAGGGCGGGCGCGAATGGAAACAGCGCCGTCATCAACTGCGTTGCTCCAAGCGCCGCCGCTCCTCCAAGGGCAACGGCGGACATTTTCCGCGCGCCAGTGCCGTGCTCGCTAAAGGTCCAGGTAAGCCCGCAGCCGATTACGGCAATTGTTGTCGCGGCATGGGCGACGGTGCCCTGCAGGTCTCCCTGAATCGTCGCGAGCGGCGCGTCCCACGGCAGAGTACCGACTCCCGTGGTTGCGAGCGCTTGCGCAGGCCACAGAATCGTTACCACGGCGATCGCGTAGCTCAGTTTACTGAACCACTGGTCGGTACGGGAATGAATCCTATTGATGATCGACTTCATGACGGCCTCCTATCGAACTGATTTTGAAACCGAAAGCGGGATCGTAGCCTTCAACGCGAACCATCTCCGTCACGCGCCGCCCCTTGGGCGTTCGCATGACAAAGGCCAAAACATTGACGGTCTGTGAGATTAGATCCGGCTGGGGCGGTACTCCCGCCTCTTGAACGAGACTGCCCAGTCGAGTGAGCGCGGCGGTGGCGCTGTTGGCGTGCACTGTAGTCACGCCGCCGGGATGGCCGGTATTCCAGGCCTTGAGCAGCGCCAGCGCTTCTCCGCCGCGAACTTCACCGATGATTATGCGGTCGGGACGCGCTCGCATTGTGGTGCGTGTAAGGAAGGTGAGGTCTGCGGCGACGGTCGTATGAAGCTGCATCACGTTCGGCGCGTCGCAATGTAGTTCGAGAGTGTCCTCGATGATGATGAAGCGCTCGTTTGGATTTCCGAGCCGGACCATCTCGTGAAGCAGGGCGTTCGCCAGCGTCGTCTTGCCCGAGCCGGTTCCGCCGGCGAGCACGATGTTCTCGCGTCTGGCGACGGCGCCTCGAAACTCTTCGGCCTGGTTGGCGTCGATGATGCCGTGGACGAGATAGTCGTCAAGCGTATAGATGAGTCGAGCGTGTTTGCGGATCACGAACGACGGAGAGCTGACGACGGGTGGCAACCAGCCGGTGAAGCGGCTTCCGTCCAATGGCAGTTCACATTCGATGACCGGACGTTGATCGTTCGCGACGGTATTGAGGGCGAATGCCACGGTTCCGATCAGGCGTTCGGCCTGGACGGCGTGCATTTTTGTTCCTGCGGGCCGCATTCCTCCGCCGTGAGATTCAAGCCAGAGGGTACCGTCCGGATTGAGGATGATCTCGATCACGTCCGGGTCGTCGAGAGCCGCCAGCACGGCAGGGCCAAGCTCGCGCCTGAGCCGCTCATCCAGCCGCGTGGATTGAATCGCTGCCAATCCCATCGCCATTCTCCTTTTGGTCGTGTCGCCGGTCGGCGGGCTCCTCGATCTGTTGTGCAGTCGGAGAATCGGTCTCGGTTAGTTCCATCACCGCGTGACGCCAGTTGTTGTAGAGGCGGGTTCCGGCCGTCAGCGCGGTTTCGCGCAGTTGGGCAGGAATCTCGGGCAGGTGTACCAACGAAACGAACGCGAGCCGGTCGAGCATCGCGAGTAAGACATGCAACTCGTGGTAAAGCGAATTGACACGCCCGCTCTGCACTTCGATGCTGCGAGCGAGCCGCTGCTCCATCTCGACTAGCGCGAAGCCGTTTGGTTCTCGGTTGCCGTTGGTGCTGAGACGCTCGTAGTCGAGCAGGCACTGCCGGAGGTACCGAGACAGCGAGATTTTGTTTGAAGAAGCCGCCTCTCTGAAATGAGCGGCTTCCTCGATACTCAAATAGCAGGAGACTTCTCGCGCATTGTTTCTCACTTGAATAGCCACTCCTTGCCCGAGTCCCTCAGAGCCTGTTCGCGTTCCTTGTGCTCCGGCTCCGCGGTTGAATGTCGGTCGTTCGCTTCTTCGGTGCATCGATTCTCATGATTCGCACCCGAGACCGGCGTCTCTGGCGACTCGCAAATGCGGCCGATTCGATCCGAGTGTCGGGGCGGAGCGATCTTGGCGCGCGCCGAAAATTCCTGGTCGAGGTAGTACCGAATCTTGGTTCCGTAGATCGGTGGACTTCCTGGAGCGAAGATCAGCGCCGCGTCCTCGGGCAATCGGATCGTCTCGTCTGGCGTGATCAATGGGCGCTGCATAGAGGGTTCTGACACCGTGGTCCGACTGTCCGAGTAAGTGCGGTGCTCGTGGCGCACCGTTGCCGCGCCTGCCATCTCGGATATCAGCCGCGCGGTTTCAATCTTGTTGGGCGCGTATGCGACACGAACCGCGCAGTTCGAGACGATCGATTCGTCGTGGCCGTAAGCGGCATAAAGCTGGCTCAGGTCTTGGGCGATCAAGTAAGCCTTGATTCCGTAGCCTGCCGCGTAAGAGAGCGAACTCTGGAAAAAGTCGAGGCGTCCGAGCGCAGGAAATTCGTCCAGCATCAGCAATAGGCGACACGTCGGCACCGCGTGTTGATTTGAAGGCGAAGTCTCGGTGAGCCGTGCGGCGATCTGCGCGAGCAGGAGGCGCATCAATGGCCGAGTGCGCGTCAGGTCCGACGGCGGCACGGTGAGATAGAGGCTCACCGGCCGACCGTGGTGGGTCAGATCGGCGATGGAAAAGTCCGACGCGGCCGTATTCGCGGCAACGATCGGATCTCGATACAGAGTGAGGCAGCGAGTCGCTGTGCTGAGGACAGAAGTGCGCTCATTGGGGCTTTTGCTGAGCACCGCTTGCGCCGCTCCGGCAACCACGGCGTGCGTGATCTCTTGGGCGTGCGGGGCGTCGATCATTGCCTGGACCGCTTTCTCCTGATCGCGATCCGGCGGGTTCAGGAATTTCAGGCATCCAGCGAGTGTCTTGTCGGCCTCGGCATGGATCACGTGAAGGATCACGCCGGTGAGGAGATCATGCGCGGTCAAGTCCCAATGATCGCGGGGGGCGTTGCCGACCGGATCGATCAGCATGTCCGCGATGTTCTGCGCGTCCTTGACCTCCTCGGGACCAATGCGGATTTCAGCGAGCGGGTTGTACCGTGCTGCTGTGCTGTCAGTGCATGTCGGATCGAACCGCAGACAGAGGCTGCCAAGGCCTTTCTGTCGCCAGCCCGCGGTTAGCTTCCAGTTTTCGCCCTTGATGTCGTGGACCACGACACTGTGGGGCCAACTGAGCAGGGTTGGGACTACCAGTCCCACGCCTTTGCCGGTGCGGGTTGGCGCAAAGGCAAGCACGTGCGATGGCCCCGAGTCGCGCAGATAGTAAGTTCTCCTTCCATTTCGCCATGCCCCGACATAGACACCGCTGTCTGCGTCGAGCAGCCCGGTGGCGCTGATCTCCTTCCTGCCGGCCCAGTGAGCTGAACCGTGTAAATCGTCTGCTCTGGCTCCGACTCGCCGCGTAAAATGAACGGCGATCATCGCCACGACCGTTACAGTCAAGGTTGGGTATTCGAATATGCGCATTCCTGCGCTTAGCATCGGCTTTGCGGCGGCCACGTGTTGCCATTCCCATGCCCAAATCAGAATGCTCCACGGCCGGTAAAAGGGTCCGACAAAGGGCAGAGTCGCGAGAGGTGCGCCCAACACTGCGGAATGTCTGAGCAGCGCGGCGATGTGTTGGGTTGCAATCGCAAGCGAGAACGCCGCGGTGAAAGCGACTGCCGCTGTCGCGGCGAGGCGTACGTCCCGCTCTGCTACGGTGCGGAAAACTGGCATCCTATACGGTAGCAACTGATTAGCCATTAGCGTGTTCGTCCCTTCTCTCGCTCGGCAACCTGAACATAGATGACCTTGCGCCCGTTCTTCTCGAACTCCGCGCCGCTGACGGTCACGACCGCGCCCACTTTAAGCCGCTGCTCGCCGCGCGCCTTTTCGATTGCCGGGGTTTGGCGGATGTAATGGAGTTTGCCGTCGTTGCCTTCGATCAGCAGATAACGCCGGTCGGTGGTCTCATTCTCGAGGCCGGTGCCGATCACCCGGCCGGTCACCCGTTCGCCCGGTTTCAGTTCCGTGACGCGAAGCGGGGCGCGCCTGTCATGAATCTGATCGAGGTGGCGCGCCCTGGTCTTGATGATGTCGATCGAGAGCTGGTGCTGACGGAGCGTCTGTTCGAGGTCGGGCGATATCTGCCAGGAAAGTTGATCCACGCGCCGCGCAAGTCCCATGCTTTCAAGGAAGCCGAGCCTCGCGGCGTTTTGCGCCTGACGTTCACGTGCGGTTTCGTTCCGGTGCTGCACGTCATTGAACGTGACGATGTTCCGCGAGTCCGCCTGCCGGAGCAGGACACGATCTATTTCCGTGAACTGGTCGCGCGTGACGGCCTGGCCTCTCGACTCCAGAATGTCGCGCTCAACCCTGAGACCCAACTTGCGACTCGCGATCTCCTGGCTCCTGTCCCGGATTCCCGACTTGATGTATCCGCGGTCAATCGAAAGCGCGTTGCCCGATTCGGTGACACCACGAATCAGAATGTGGACGTGCGGGTTGTCGGTGTTGTGATGATCGATCGCCGCCCACTCAAGCCGCGTTCCTAGATCGCGTTCCATCTGAGCGACCAGCTCGCGCGCGTGCTCTTTGAGATCCATTTCAGCGCCGTTCTCAGGCGAAACGATGATCCGAAAGAGCCGAGGGTCCCCCGCCATCTGCCAGCCGGCCAGAAGCTGCGAGAGGCTAATGTCGTCGCGGGTCGCGTCGAAGCCCAATCCCTTTGCGTCGTCACGCTGCGCGCCTTCCCGCGCGAGATATCGTCCGTGCGCGGCCCACGATGCCGACCTCGTATTGCGCGAGTACGAAAGCTTGACGACGCTCCGTTGCATGAAAGCGCGAGGCTCTCGCGATACACCGGCGCCTTGCCCTCCGAGCCGCGTGTTCATACGGCTGGGCTGCCCTGCCCGTCCATGCCGCTTCGCCGCCGCGAGCCACCATTGCCTCGCGCGATGCTGTTCTCCGCGCCGGCGCGGAGGACGCGGTTGCATATCTAGGTCGCGGCGCAGCAGGTCACTCATCTGATGTTTCCCCGCCCAAAAGCCGCAGCATCATTCGCGGAAGTTCAGCGGAATTGCGTGGCTCGTCGCCGTTCAGCGCGCCGATGATGCGCCGGATGTGCTCGCTCGAAAGCGTTAAACTGTGCAGCTCCTTGGATCGACTCCATGACTTCCAGGCACGCTTCGAAGTCGCGCGGGCGTCGAGTTTCGCTCGCCCTGCCAAGGCGATCGCCGTGCGGCGTGTGGCGGGAAGGTCCGGCAGACGCGCGGCAAGTTCGAGCAATCCACCGAGCAGCAGGTCGGGCGGCTCACGGTCGAGCCCCGCAATCGCAACCAGCCCGCCGAGATTCGCGAGATGATGGACTCTAAGTCCCTGCTCTCTGGTATGCAGTTCGTCCGCCATGATTCACCAGGTGAGAACCGGCTCCAGCGCGGCTCGAACTGAGCTCGCTGGCACCGGCCCGAAGTAACGAGAGTCCCAACTTCGCGCGTCTTTGGTTCCGAACAGCCACACCTCTCCCGGCTGCACCGTGTAGCGGCCCCACGCGACGTGGTGTACCGATCCGCCGCGGCTGTCGCGCGAAAGCGTGGCCGAATGCTCCAAACGTTGGCCGTTGACTGCGACGTAATCGCGCATGACTTCAACCGAGTCTCCGGGGAGCGCACTGAGTCGTTTGCCGACCGGCTCGATGCCGTCGCCGCAACCGCGTCCGCGCAAGAGATAGCCGCGCGTGCACCCGAACCGTGCGATCGCATCTGGCAGACACGCCAGCACCAAGTCGCCGCGCGATGGTGCGCGGTTAACCATCCGGTAGATTCCTGGCGGACACGCGCTGTCCGTGAGTCCGATCTTCAAACCCAGAAGCTGGAAGCCAAAGACTGGTATTGCGATTCCCGCGCAGAGGACGACCGGAAACAGTGCTCGTCTTGCAATTGTTCGGATACGGGGCGAGGCGATGCGGTACGGGGAAGAAAATCCGCGCCATACAAAGGGAATATGCTCAAAAGTGCGCACAGTACGGTAAAACCTTTATCTTGCTCTACGAACGCATCGCCCCGGCTGCCCCGTTCTTCTCCTCCCTCTGCATCAACCGCTCCGCCCCTCCTTCCCGCTTGCTCCGCCAACCTCGGAAATCACGATCGCTCTCAACGAAATGCTTCAGCATCTCGATCGCGACTTCCTTGGCGTCCGTCTCCCGATGCAAGCTGTCGTGCAAATACCCGACGTATTCGTCCAGCGACGCCTTGAGGCTGCCCGGCAATGTGAGCCGCAACTGTACGGGAGGTAAGTCTTTGTCTTTGAGTCTGAGTTTCATCTCTCCAGCTCCTTTCAATCCGTTTCTTCAATTCCTATACGGCCCCGGCAATACGAGGTCGTTCGTCACCATCACGTTGAACTGGTAACCCGGCCGTATCTCCAGGGTGGGCGGGATGTTCATTCCGCGCTGAAGACTGCTCTGCGCGACTTGTCCGAGTTGCTGACTTGCCGCCGCGCCGCCCATCTCACTGAGTAATGACATTTGGTTTGGCGTCGCGTAGCCGTACCCGTAGGGGCCGGAGAATCCGGTGCCTCCGCCGAACGCTCCCATCTGCCCAACCATTTGGCCGGCGCTGATCACGGAAAGGAGCGCCGCGGTGCCGAACGTCTTCAGGTAGTGGTTGTTCACCTCATCGCTGAACCCTGCGTAGCCTGCCTGGTCGGCGCCCGGCATCTCCGGGATGTCCATGCTTGACGCGTTCGGGAAGATCAGCCGCTTCCATTCGATCTGGGCGCGCTGCTGTCCATACGCTGCGTTGGTCTGGTACGAGCCGATGAGCTTAGAGCCTTGCGGGATCAGAACCCATCGTCCGGTTGCGGTATCGAAGACGTTCTCGCGAACCTGTGCGAGAATTGGTCCCAGCAGTTCCGAGTTGACGCCGCTGATCAGAACCGCCGGAATCACGCTGCCTGCCGTGATCAGAAAAGGAGACGCTGGCGGCTTGAGGTTCGCGATCGCGCTGGTGCCGTTGCTCTGGCCAGATGGCGTGATCGTAAGCTCGTACGGCCTGGTTGCCCCCGCCTGACTCGCGATGCTTGGAACTTCCAGCGTCTCGCCGTGGTGAAACGCTTGGACCATCGGTGGCGCGGAGAGCGCCTTCACGTATTCCTCCTCCTGCAACGCGGCCAGCCTGCTCGGTGGACGTGCTGGTAGGGGAGCGGCAGGAGCCTGCGTCGCTACCGTGGGCAATGCAAGCGGAACTGGAACAGAATTGATCTCAGCAGGCTTCGGCCTCCTGGCCTTCGCTTCCAGTTCCGCGATCGCGGCGCGTTCCTCGTTGGATGTCACAGTGGCTGCGTCGTCGCTCCGGACTGCCGGGCTGGAATCCGGCGAGTCCGAATGCAGCGCGACGATCATCACAAGCAGTGCTGCCGCGATTGCGACGCCGGCGACAATAACCAGAGTGCGTGTCAGCCGTGCGCCGCCCCCGCGCGGTTGGTGAATGCGCGGGCCGGTCGGTCCAATTGCCGCTGCCGTGGCCATGATTCACCTCGCCGTGCCGGTGTACCGGATGTTCACGCGGTCTTGTTCGCGGCCGACGCCCGAAACCAGCACCGCCTGGTCGAAGAGTTTGTCGACCACGTAGTAGTCGCCCCTGACGCGATAGTTCACCATCTCGCTGCCGTTGCCCGCGGCGACCAACAGCGCGGGAGCTTCGCTCGACTTTGTAGTCGCGGGCATCTGGATGTAGATGTGTGTGCCGTCGTCGAATGCTCGCACCGGTTTCCACGGCACCTTTGCTCCAGACACCGCGTAAGAAAAATTGAGAGCGCCCGGATCGAGCGAAGCCAGAGCAGCGACCACTCCGTCCGGCTGTGATTGCGAGTCGCGCGCCTTCGCGGCTGTGTGGTCGGCGTCCTGCATCGCCTGCTGGAGTTCCTCAGGATAATAGAAGGCGACTTCCTGCATTTCGCGTCCGGCGCGCGAGCGCAACATCAGGTGGTAAATGTGCTTCGTGGTGTAGATCGTGAGATTGGTGCTGATGCCGCCCGCGGTGGGCTTGATCGCAAGGTGCGGAGTCGGATTGCGCGGATCGCCCGATGCGGCGGGCGTCACGAGCCAGCGTTCGCTGTCGCCGCTGGCAACGTCCGTGATCGTCTCGCCCGGCTCAAGCTGGATGTCGGTGGTTCGCAATGGAGCGCAGTCAACTGCAGGCTCTTGTCCTTCTTCATACGGGTAAAGCTCGCGGTGCGGCATCTTATAAACCTGCCACGCGCCGTCTTGCTGATGTTGTTTAATCGCCTCCCGAACCTCTTGGGGCTGCTGCGCGAGTATCTGGGCGCCGCTTAGCGGTGCGGGCTCCGGCTCGGGAGATGGTGCTGCTTTCGTGACAAGCGTCAGCGGCGGCGGTGGCGTTTGCTTTGCCGAGCAAGCGGCGAGCGTCAGCGAGAGCGCGACGAAACCAAATGTGCCAATGCACTTCATCGTGATCCCCTCCTAACTTCGCTGCTCGGTCCAGTTGAGCTGCGTGACGTAAAAGCCGAGCGGGTTCTCCAGGATCGAGGCGTCAGAGGTCGCCGAAATGATCGTGGTGTCGAGCGCCGCTTCCCAATGCGTCGTGGCGACCGGAGAACCGTCGAGCCCTGATTCTTCCTCAGTCCATCTCACCTGCCACGTCGCTTTCGACAGCGGCAGGATCGAATCGATCTGGACGCTCACAGATTGGTGCTGAGCAACCTTGAACGGATCATGCTCAAGTTCGTTCTCGTGGTAGTAGTTCTCCAGAAACTTGTAAGCCGGTCCGCGGGCGCGGCTGTACACCTGCCCAATCAGCTGGTGCTCGGCTGCCGGATCGGTGATCACCTCGCGAGCGTTGCGGATGAAAGCCGCCAGCTCGTACCGCACCATCCGGTCTGTGCTGATCCGAGTCGGGTTTTCAGTGAGCGCGCTGGGTGCGGCCAGCGCATAGCCAAGCTTGTCAACTTCGACGACGTAAGGAACGAACTTGCTTCGCGTGCTGAGCCAAACCATTCCGAAAGCCAGCACAAGCGTGATGACCATCATGCCAGCGGCGGTGATCTGCCAGTTGCGTTTGCCGAGAACCAGATCAGCGTACCGCTCGTCCCATTCCTGCCGCGCTTTGAGATAGACACTGCCTTCCATGCCAACGCCTCGCTGCTAGCGATCGAGCACACGTTGTGAATTTCGTGCTCGCTGCTTTCAGCGAGTGAGCAGCTTCCGTGCCACTTGCCCTCCGCACGAGCGTTGGCCTAAGGGCTGCCAACTGATTCGGGGCGGGGATGCGTAGACAATACAGACCGGCGGATGGCAGTGCGGCGAGCTTTCGATCTGAAAGCGCTGAGGAACCGAGGTCGCGGACCGGAAACCTACGCCACCTTCGGGTTCCGGTTTGCGTTGACGAACCGCAGTTCGACCCGTTTGTTCAAGGCATTGGCGACGCGTCTGAGCATCGTAAGTGAGTGGCCCTGGTAGTCAGCGTCTTCGAGTCTGCAAATGACCGAAGTGGTGGTGCCGACCAGCTTGGCGAGCTGTTGCTGGGTGAGGCCCGCGCGCTTGCGGAGCGCAGAAATCTTGCGGGCAACCGTATCGTTGGCCTCGGCCTCCGCCAGTTCGGCCATCCGCTCGGGATGCCCTTCATAGTACCGCCGATGAATGATCTCGATCGCGTCCGGGGTCGGCTTCCGCTTTCCTGCCACTTTCACCGTTCACGACTTCTCAAACGTGTGGAGCTTGCGATCCTGCTCGTATCTTTGCTTCCGCATAAATGCCGCGTCGATGGCGGCGCCGGGAACTCGATCCTCTTTTGTCAGACCGTGCGCGAGGATTGCTGCGACTCTCCCGTGAAAGAAGTAAAGAATTCTATAGTTCAGACGTCTCGCTCCAATTTCCGATGTCACGCACGTTTCCGCTGTACCGCGTCCTCCAGCGCCTGGCGGATGAAGCGCTGGTAGGGAACTCCCGCCTTGGCCGCGGAGGCCCGCACCGCATCGAGCAGTTGCCGGGGCACGCGCATGTTGACTCGCTCGCTCTTGGGCTGAAACTCGAAGCGGATCGGTCGCATCGCGGACAAGTCGTACTCGGTCAGATCGGCCTTTTCGACAAAGTCCTCGGCTTCTTTATCGCTTCGGAAGCGTGGCAGTTTCTTTTTCATAGTGGTCCATTTCCTTCCTGTGCATGTACCGTGCGCTGATCGGCCGAATGAGTGTTTTGCCGCGCTGCGTCCGCAGGGTGAACACGACGAGAATCCCGCGACCTTTATCGGTCTTGCCAATTGCCTTGAAGCGTTCCTCAGGTTTCGAGTGCAGGGGATCCGGTAAAACGGCGATCGGCCTGTGAAATAGGAATTCGATCGCGGCCGTCGAAACGCCGTGCTTCTGGCACTTGGACCGGTTGCTTTCATCCCAGTCGAATCCCGCTATCCGCATTTAGGTCTCAGCCGCTGGGCTCGTTAAGTATGTACGTTTATCCATCCATTCGTCAATATCTCTGGATGTACGGGCGCTCGAAAAATGAGTGCGCTCAGTGCCCACTCAGTGCCCACTTCCGGATTTATCCACAGGATCTGGGATGATGCCGGTTGGCCAAAAACCCTTATATTTCCTGCATTATATGACATGAGCTGATCTCGGAAAACATGGCGGCCAAGCTTAGGAATCCTGTGCTCTATCCATCTGAGCTAAGGGGGCACCCGGACAAGTGAGAAAGTTACGCCGATGCGCGTCGCGGACCAAGCGGGCTGCGCCACGCTAAGGTAAAATCTGCAACCTCACCCGCGCCAGGCGCGCGGCCGTGTGTCTGCGACACCTCCAACAACAAAGCGGGCGATGCAGGTAACAAGTCGCGCGGAACGCTACATCCTGACTCGGGCGAATGTGTTCAGGAATCGTTGCTTCGCCCATCCTTCGCGAAGCGGTGCGATGAAGAAAATCGCGGCATTGCGCATCTCGAAGCGCCACGCGCCTGCGTCGCGCCGGTAGCGATCGAAGTAGCGGCCCGCGCCGACTACCGCTTCGCCGGAGGTCCGATCGACGGCGGTAAGCTCGAAATAGCAGTCGCCTGACGCGCGGTCGCCGTCGATGGAGACGCGATGATTGTGGACCGTGTGCGCCATGTCGCGCAGCGCAGCCGGCACCATGACGGTGAAGAAATTTCGGAGCTCGGCGCGCCCGCGCGACACCATCGGCGCCATCTGTTCGCCACCCGCGCCACGAAAGTCGCAGCACGCGTCCTCCGTGAAGAGGCGCTCAACGAGTTCGTCGAAACGCCCGTCGTCCACGAGAAAGCAGTAAGTGGCCGCGAGTTCGCGAATCTGCTCGCGATCCTCGAGAATCCGGAGTCGTTGTTCGATGCTAGAGCCGATGGTGTCCAACGCTTTTTTCCCCTCCCGTTTTTGTCCGGATTCCGGCGGGCGGACTTCGCTACAGCATCGAGGCCGCGATCAGGCCCAGGTAATTGTTCTCGCCGTCCGCGATCGTGCACGCAGTGGCGTCGCGCAGGAACATCTCGGCCGCGTACTCGCGGGTCATTCCGTTACCGCCGTGAAGCTGCACCGCCATGGTCGCGACCTCGAACGCCGCGTCTGAGCAAAAGACCTTCGAGGTGATCGAGTGATCGAGGCGTGCGGGCTCGCCTCGCGAAAGCCGGGTGATGTTGTAAACGTAAACGTCGCGCGAGAGCGCGTGAGAGGCTCGAACCAATGACGCCATCCGGAACAGCCTGGCACGCACCGATTGATGCTCGAAGATGGGACGTCCGCCCTGGATGCGCGTTTTGGTGTAGGCGAGCGCGCAATCGAAGGCCGCGCGCGCGATCCCGGTCGCGAGCGTCCCGACCGCCGCGTTGAAGGCGGTGAGAGTGGCCTCGACATGGGCGGGATAGTTAGCACCCTCGGCGATCATGTAGCGGCGCGGGATGCGGACCTCATCGAAGAAAATCTCGCCTTGCGGCAAAGAGCGAAATGCATGCTTGTCGAGGGGACGCCCGCGCGATATTCCGGGAAGATTGAGCGGCACGAAGCATACGCCACCGTTGTCCAGTCCGTCGCTCGAGCCGAGCTGCACGTTCACAACGGCCACGGTTGCGATGGGTGCGTTGGATACCCAGGAGGATTTCTGCCCGCTTAGGACCCACGAGTCTCCGTCGCGCCGTGCGATCAGGTTGCCACGGCCTTTTACTTTGAGGTCGGGCCGCATCACGCCAAGCTGGTCGGAGCCGTGATCCGGTTCCGTGATCGCCCAGCATCCGATAATCGAGGCGCCCGCCTGGCTGAAGTAGGGCGCTGAGAACTCGGCGATTAACTCGCTATTACCGGTCGCCAGTGCGGCTCCTGCAGGATAGGGAGCAAGAAAAATGGCGCCGGCCAGCCCAACGTTTCCCCACGACAATTCCTCGAGCACCATGTGCGCGGTTGCGGGCGACGCCTCAAGCCCGCCAAGCGCCGCGGGTGCGTTGAGCTTGGTAAAGCCCAGCTCAGCCGCCTGGGTCAGAACCCTGTAAAGCGGCGAGCCCGGCGCGATCGCCGCCTCAGGCGTCATCCTGTCGATCGCAATGCCGGCGGGACGCAGTACCTCGGCGGCGAAACGGCGAGCAGTGTCGCGGATTTGCAGTTGCTCGGCGGTCAGGCTTAGATCGTACTCAAAGGCTTCGTACACATGCGCGGCGGTTTCCATCTATGGATGTCCTCGTTTGTGCGCTCTATAGACCCGACGGCCTCCCTGTGCAAGGTTCCAGGCGGGTTTTGTTCCACGGCCTTTGCAGCGCCGCGGGAAGCGCGTAATCTCAGGTCGGACTTTTGTTTTCTGTCGCATTTTGTCGAGAACAAAATAAACCGGAGCCTGAACAATGAAATACACAACTAATTCCGCAGTGGCTATTTGTGTTGCTATTGCGATGGTGTGGCTGGCCGGCTGTGCGCCTAGTACTCATGTCACGGAAACCACGACGACCAGCGAATCCATGAGTGCGAATCCGTCGGTGTTGGCGCCAGCTACGAATTCAAGCACGACCACGAGCACCCAGCCTGGCAACGCCGCCGCGCAGGGGACGTACACGCCTCCGGATAAGAACACACCATACCGGTTGACCCCTACAGGCGGTTACTACGTTCAGTGATGGCGCATTCGAATCCATCAGGCTGCTCATACCCGGCATCGCGGCCAAAGCCGCCGTGCCCATCGAAAAGCTGAATCATGGCAGAGTTAGTAAAACCCCATCCTATCGACTGGACTGAGCGGCTCAAGAACTGGCGCGAGGCGCTGCTCACGATGAACCTGCCCGACGAGCGCATGGACGGCGTCTCGCGATGGCTCATCATCACGCGCGCGGGCGTTATCCCGATGACGCTGACGTCAGGACTTATCGGCGGGCTGCTTGCTACGCGCGCGGCCAATCCGAACTGGTTATATTTCATCCTCAGTCTGATCGGGCTGGGCGTCGCGCACGCCTGCAACAATCTCATCAACGACTACTTCGATCTGACCGGCGGCATCGACACGGTGCTAGCGCCGCGTGCATTGTATGCGCCCCATCCCGTGCTCGCGGGCTGGGTTACCAGGACAGAGCTCATACGCGCCATCGTCGTGCTCAACCTGATCGACGCGGCAATTATGGTTTTCCTCTTCGCGGTGCGCGGATGGGCGGTGGTCCTGTTCGCATTGGCTGGACTGTTCATCAGCGTGTTTTACGTTGCGCCACCGGTGCGTTTAAAGCATCTCGGACTGGGCGAGCCCGGCGTGTTCATCGTATGGGGCCCGCTGATGGTCGGTGGCACGTATTTCGTCACGACTGGCGGGGTACCTGCCTGGGTCTGGGTTGCGTCGCTTCCCTACGCGATCCTCGTGACGAGCGTACTTATAGGCAAGCACATCGACAAACTTCCCTACGATTCCGGAAAGGGCGTGCGCACGTTGCCGGTGATCCTCGGCGAGAAGCGGGCGCTCCTCCTCAACCAGGCGCTGATGATTTCGTTCTACTTAGTTGTCGTAGCGATGGTCCTGACGGGTACGCTCGGGCTCGGCGCCCTGGTCGTGCTGGGCGGGCTGCCGATGCTCTTGCGGGTGCTCAAGGTTTATTCGGAGCCCAAGCCGAGTTCGCCGCCGCCAGGATATCCGGTATGGCCGCTGTGGTATGTGTCGGCGGCCTTCGTGCATACGCGGCGCGCCGGCGCGCTGTTCGTACTCGGTCTTTTCCTGAACTGGATCTTCGGTATGTAGTCCGCCGCCTCCACAGTCGCTATCGGGCGCATCATCTGGGGCAGAGACAAATCTTACGCGAGGCGATGAGAATGACGACGACCGTGGTGCGCCGCATTTTAATGCGCATCTCCTTCATCAGTTCCATAGATGGATTTTAAGATGGATTTTAATCCCAAGCGCGCTCCGATCTACGAGGATTACGTTCGTTCATCCGGACGATGGGTGCTGGCTCAATATGCGGTGAGCGATGCAATCGTTCAAAATGGTTCCGTTCGTGACGCACCACTGGTGGCATTTTCCGCGCACAATTACTAAAAGAAAGATGGTCGGCTCCGTTTCCCCCGAATGGAGCCGAAGGCACGCTTGGCCACATGCCCTCATGGTGAAGCCTATGCGTGCCTTTTTTTTCGATTGTCCAAAACTGGCCTGAGGCGAGGAGCGCGGGTCTTGCGCTCAGCCTTCCACGATACGGCGCGCCGCCCAAGTGCCGGTTTCGATCGCCGATTCGAGCAACGGCATCCCCATGTAATCGCCCGCCAACCACACTCGGCAGTCCCGCGGCCGTGTGCGGCGGTACTCGGCAAGCGCCCGTGCGCGCCCGACCGGCGATTTCGGCATCCCCTCTCGCCAACGAACAACGCGCGTGAAATTCTCCGCGGCGAACGCTCCGGGGAACAGCCGCTCGACGTCATCCGCGACCGCGCTCACCACCTGTTCATCCGTCCAATCCATCATTCGCTCCGCGTTATCCGGCGTAACGAACAAGTTGAGCATTTCGCCGCCCTTGGGCACCCGCTCAGGGTCCTTGGCCGATTCAATCGTGACGGAAACAATTTGTCGGCGCTCGGCGCGCGGTATCATCATCGCCCACACGTTGCTGAGCCCCGGATCGCCGGACCAGTCGCGCTTCGTCGCCAGACCGACCTTGATCACCGACCCGTAGGGCGTCGCCATGAGCTCGCGTTCGATCCTGTCTCCAGCGCGATAAATTCCGGCCGCCGCCGAAGCTGTAGTTGCCAGCACCACCGCGTCAGCGCGCACCGTCTCTGACGGCATCCGCACCGTCACGCCGTCGGGCGTGGCTTCGACCGCCTGGACGGGAGCCTCAAGTTTAACATCGACCCGCGCCGCCATCGCACGGGGCAGCGAGTCGTTGCCGCGCGCCAGCGTCATATCCTTGCTCCGGCCGTTGGCGGTAATCGCCAGCACTGCCAGCGCGCACGCGCGCGAGGTATCCTCGATCCGCTGCATCATGCCACCGGCGAGTACCGGTTCGAGCAGGAACTCCGCGCCCCGGCCCAAGCGCGGCGCGCTCCAACTCGCAGCATCCTGGTCGTCGTAGTCCGCCCATGCCGAGTAGTTATCGAGCGCCGGCCATCGCAAGCTGGTGGTATGCCAGGTGAATCGAACGAGGTCCCGCACGCTCAGCAGTCCGCTGGTCAACGCATACACGGCAAACAGCAGTCCAGAGGGCACCCGATGCGGTCGCCCATCTTTGAACACCGTTATCCACGGACTGGTCGGTCTCAGCTCGGCCTGGAGTCCCATCTCCTTGATGAGCCCCAATGCGTTGCGATAGGTGGAAGTGAAGAATTGCGTCCCGCGCTCGTATAGGTAGCCGTCGTGGGTCTCTGAACTCGTCCGTCCGCCGACGCGATCGCTCGATTCGAATACTGTGACCTCGGCGCCCGCATTGCGCAGACGGAGCGCGGCGCTGAGTCCCGCGATACCTGCTCCCACCACCACTACGCGCCGATTGGCCATTTGGTCCATTGACTCCGGATTCCCGTTTTCTAAGTCAACTACGAATTTTAATAAAATGCGAGGCAGGGGTGACCGCTGCACCCAGTGTTAAGAGCGCGCTCCGTTGTCGCGCGCGGGCAGGGGTGACCCCTGCACCCAGTGTTAGGTGAAAAGAGAATCGGCACCGCCGCGGGATGCGGGCTTCGCCCTGTTAGAAGGGTTAAGGGGAGATTTACCTCGCCCGAGATTTCACGAGATCCGCTTGCTCGACGAAATCCTCGTTCCTGTAATGAAAAAGCTGTTTCCCTTCGAGCCGCTCTACTATTACTTGCGATGATTCGATCTCGATCCCGATCCACCTTCGTTTCTTTGTCTCGCAGACGGCGAGCGTTGTGCCGCTTCCCGCGAAGGGGTCAAGTATCAAATCGCCTTCGTCGGTGCTCATCTCCACAACTCGGTCGAGGAGTTTAGTCGAAAGGGCATTAGCCTTCCGCTTCTTAGATTTGAATTTCCAATGTCGAACAGGGGAGATGTCGTGCCAAACATCAGTAAGGTTTATTCCATTGGGGTTGAGCGCTTTTCGGTGTCCGCCATAGTCTCTTATGTCTCCGTCACAGTGACGGCACTTTTGAATGCGAGTACGGATATTGTGAAATGTTTTGGCCTTACCTTTGCTAAAGTATAAAAGACTGTAGTGACTGGGATAGAGTCGACCAGGGATCGGTAACCCCAGCTTAATATCAACCACGATCCAGTCACGAAAGCTCATGCCACGTTCGAGTAGGAAGTTCGCGAGAATGATGTTCCACTTCGGTAAGTTGTACGAAAACAATGAGCCGCCATTTTTCAAAATTCTTATGCTCTGGTCGATCCAACTATAACACCACCTGAGATAATCATGCTCGGCCCGGCGGTCGTTCACCGCCAAACCATATTTCTTGCCAATATTGAAAGGTGGATCAGCAAACACAGTGTCGACACACTCTGCCGCGATGGAAGGCAAAATGGCGAGAGCGTCACCGTCAAACAACGCGCCAAGCTTGGTTACGTATACTGGGGCTAAGTCTCTATGGTTTAGGAACGCTGCAACATCGAATTCAGGGAGCTTAGACCCCGCTCTTGTTTTGCCTTTACAGGCCTGACCCTTCGCGGCGGTTAAGCCGTTATGCGTGCATTTCGCTGCAATGTTCTTTCCGTTCTTCATAACAGCGCTTCCAAATAGGTCGGGTACTGCCTGTAGAACGTCCGGTAGTTATCTAGGAGCGTTTGCTCGAGCTCAAAAGTAAGGTTGCCGGCACGAAGCGTAGGGTTCAGTCGGTGGTTCAGCCACTGCGTTTCGCGAATTGTGAGCGGGGGCACCGAGATTTGCAGAGATTCACTGTCTCGCCGAACGAAGCGATGCTCGAAGATTCCACGTGTTTCAAGCGCTTGGTCATCTCGCTCTGTGCCGATCCTCCCGCCGACGGTGAGCATTGGCGCTCCGTCTCGATAAAAGAAGTTGAAAAGCTGAATGAACCGGAGAGACGGGTTTTGACGCGCCAATGTCTGTCGTATTCGCTCCAATATCACTTCATAGAAGAGAGGGTCGACATGCGCGCGCGCGACCAGTTCCTTCGTAATCCGTGAGTTTGAATACGGGCCGAACCAGCTACGGTAGGTTTGAAGCGTTACGCGTTCCCTCTGCTGTGAAGCGCGTTCCCTCTGCTGTGAAGACTGTCCCTGAAGATCGAACTCGTCCTCTGGCAGCTTTGGCCGGGCATCGACGGTGACAATGAAGATGCTTGTTGGGCAGAGGCGGCTGAGGCTCCCGTCAATATCCTGAAGAATCTCCGGGTCGAGCGGACGATCATAGTCCAGCCAAACAAGCAAGCGCTCTCTGCGGCGAATGCTCGGGATATATTGCGAGAATGGTTTGAGCTTCAATTTGATGAATTTGAAGGGTTTGTTGAAACGCATCCTTTTTTCGATGTCGCCCCACTCGATGCATACCATCTTCTCGATGAACAGGTATTTATGGAACATGACGAAATCTACATAGGCGACCGAGCCAAAACCCACGTATGAGTATTCACTAATGTTAAATCCTGCTCGGGGCAGCCGAAGCAGGATTTCCATTATGATTTTTCGCTCTACTTGCTTGGATGGGCGCAAAGCGTAGTCAAACTGCTTGAATGAATCTGTCGGAGTCGCCATCTACTTACAGTTCTTGTCGTAAAACCAGTCGAAAGTGTATTGACCGATGCTTGAAGCTGACATTCTGGGTCGTCCGAGCGCTTCCTTTATGCTTTCCAACTGCTTCTTGGGTCGCTTGTACAAAATCGCTAGCAGAGTATCATCGGTTTGTTTCTTAACATTTGCCTTCCAAGCTGTATTTGCTCGTCTGGCAACAGACTGCGGCGAGACGCCCTTAGCGGATTGGAAGAGAACGTGCTCCGCCTCGCCTTCCTCCTTTACGTCGGGGTAGAGGTCGTTGAGAAAATTGAGGACGGGCCTACTAAGGATCCACATTTCCGCTAGAGCGCGCTGGTATATTGGCGACTCTTGGTCCACGTCATCTTTCGTTGTATTCCACGGTAGCTTATGGCCGTGTTTGCTTCGAAAGTAAACGTAGCCGAGGAAATGGTTGTATTTGGCATGGAAGGTGGGATGAGAGTCGACGTTCCACCCCGTTCGGTGAGTCTTGTCGGCGTCGAGAACCATACGACCGTTACAGAAGACGTACCAACCGCGCGGAGTCTTATCGGTGGGGGGCGAGAGTCCGGCGAGCACGAGGACCTCGACGCCGTCCTCCTTAACCAATTGTCGGACCGCCCGAAGGCCAAGCGTTTCCGCTAACTCTGGAAACTCCGGATGATGCTCCTCCCCGTTGATCGTGATTTTCGCTCCTGCCTTGAGAAATAGAGCATAGGCCCTGGAAACCTTTTCTGACAGTAGAGTTCGAAAAGCCGTAGAGGCGAACTGCCTGCCAATGACTTCATGCAAGTCGGTAATTGCGATGGTCGTGCCTCCGGAAGTTGATTTTTTTGGCCGGCCATATGTGAAAGGGAATGGCCATTCCTTTTTCTTCTTCCAGGAGTCAACGTCTATGTCGATTTTGAATTCCTCGTCCTTGGTATGCGACATGAAGGAAATGCTTTTGCCAATCTTAAAGAACGCGCGCTTCATACCTATTCCGTAGACTCCAAGTCGAGTCCCGGATGTCTCTTCAGCCGGATTACCGAGCAGAAAAATGTGCTTCTCAGCTTCGCTAATCGAGATGCCGCCACAATTATCGCTAATCGTAAACCGCGAGGGCGTATACGAGATCGCGATTTGAGCCTTAACAGACTGCGCTTTTGTTCCCGCGATGAGATGTTGGCTAACGTCGAGATCGGATGCTGCGATTAGGCTGTCAATAGAATTGTCGATCAGGTCCAATATACATACCGAAAGGCGAATATCGCGGGTAAGCATATCGATGAAGAACGCCTTACTCGGCTCAGCTTGGGCAACGAGATTTTGGCCGTTATGGTTCACGCTTCTCGAACCTCCGTTTTGACGACCATTCTTCACTTCAGGCATCGCTAGAAGGCAGACTGTATTTTGTGCCCTTGGCGCCGCCCCAAAAGGATCGACCAAAAGTTAACCGGAGAGCTTCACGCGCGGCATGCCGGTCACCAACGCGACCCAGTGATGGGGAGGTTGGCCGCGCTACCCCTCGGGGACCTTCTACTATAGAAGGGTGGGCAAGACAAACAATTGTGCGAAATGCAGTCACGCAGCGCCCTCGGCCTCTCCGCACCGGAAGCGGGGAATTCAGCAGGAAAAGAATCGCGGATCCGGGGTCGCTCCGCTTCGGTCGGGATGACGGAGAGGAAGGATCATGCGGCGCATCGGACATTCGCGCCGCAGATGTCCCTCAGCCGCGCCGAAGGCGCGGCCTCGCCCTGTCAGGGCGAGGCACAACTAACGCCGGACGCGTTCTGGGCAGAGGCAGACCCGTTGGCACGGGAGGCCAGTATTAAAAGACCGCGCGCCTGCGACAGTGGCCGCGCGCGACAACGGAGCGCGGTCTTAACAGTGGGTGCAGGGGTCACCCCTGCCCGTGGCGACGGCAGCGCAGTATTAGGACCCGTTGACAGGGGCCGCGCGCGACAACGGAGCGCGGCGTTAACAGTGGGTGCAGGGGTCACCCCTGCCCGTGGCGACGGCAGCGCAGTATTAAGACCCGTTGACAGTGGCCGCGCGCGACAACGGAGCGCGGCGTTAACGTTGGGTGCAGGGGTCACCCCTGCCGGCGAGCTAACGCTCCAGCGTTACTTGGCGGTCGAGCAGCCGCGAGAGCAGGTCCGCCCTTCTCTCGGAGGTCCACAATTCGAGGTCGGCCTTCTCGTTGTTGGAATCGACTCCGATGATGAGGCGGCCGGGAGCGTAGCGAACTTCGATATTCTTGACCACGCTTAAGTGGCTTCGGTCCAGCGCGTCGGCGACGCGCAAGACGGCGGCGAGACCGCGGACCAAGCGCCGCTTGGAGATCGGCAGGCCGTTCAATTCGGGCGAATCGAGCTTGGGCACCTGCTTGCGGTGGCCGCGCGCCGCCTGCGCGATTACCTCGACTTCGCCCGGATCGAAACCGAACAGCTCCGCGTTCTTGATCAGATAGTACGAGTGGCGGTTGTGGCGGTCGTGATCGATCGCGTGGCCGATGTCGTGGAGCAACGCCGCGTATTCCAGCAGCTCGCGCGCGCTCTTGGGCAGCGCGAGCACCGGCGCGGTCGCGTCGAAGAGCTTCAGCGCCAGCTTCGCGACCTGGCGCCCGTGCTTGTTCACGCCGACGAAGCGGCTCGCAAGCGCATTCACCGAGAGGCGGCGCACGTCCTCGCCGGCGCCGCGAATGGTCGTGCTCGCGAGGCTGAGCAGCAGGCCCTCGCGCAGCGCCCAGGTGCATGCGACCAGCATCGGCGCCGCCGAGCGCTTGAGCACAAAGTCCACCAGCGCGGCCGCCGCCGGCATCAGGTCAATCCGCTTCGCGTCGATACCGGGCAGTTCCGAGCGCAGCGCCGAGTTTGCCGAGACCAGGTCGCCCGTGAGCAGGCTTATCTCCGCGGCCGTCGCACTGGCGCCGTGGAGGCGCTCCAGTTCATCGCCGCGCGCCGCGCGCGCCATCGCGACCAGGGTGTTGATGGTGCCCGAGGTTCCGATTGCGCGCATCACTCCCGCCTTGCGCGCCTTCTTCAGCAGCGCGCCGATCTCGTCGTTGAGATGGCGTTCGAGCCGCTTGAGTTGCGCGCGGCTGGGCGGGTCGTCGGTAAGGTAGCGCTCGGCCAGACGCGCCGCGCCCAGCTTCACGCTCTTCATCCACAGCGGCCGACCGTCGCGAACCAGCACCAGCTCGACGCTGCCGCCGCCGACGTCGATCAACAGATGCGGTCCGCCGTCGAGTCCGAGCGCGTGGCGCGCGGCGAGGAAGATGAGCCGCGCCTCCTCGGCGCCGGAAATGATCTGCACGTTGAGACCGGTCTCGCGACGGATCCGCCGGATGAAGGAGACGCGGTTTTTCGACTCGCGCACCGCGCTGGTCGCCACCGCGCGCACCTTGGCCACCTTGCGGATGTGCAGGATGCGATTGAAATTGACCAGCGCGCGCACCGCGAGGTCCATCGACTCGGGCATCAGATAACCGGTCATGAATGCGCGTCGGCCCAGCCGCACCGTCTCCTTGACCCGATCAACCACCTCGACGTGGCCGTCGCGGCCGACATCGGCGACGATCATGTGCACCGAATTGGATCCGACATCGATCGCGCCAAGCCGCATGATCAGAAGTTAACCCCTCATGCGCGCGATGTCACCTACGGCAGGGGTGAAGGAAGAATCACCTGCGCGGTGGGCGGCAGGGGTGACCGCTGCACCCAGTGAGAAGACGCGAAAATCTGCGCAGCGCATCTTTTCGCGACTACACGATGGGAGGAGTGACCGCAGGGGTGACCCACCGTTAAGGCCGCGCTCCGTTGTCGCGCGGCAGGGCTGAGCCCTGCACTCAGTATTAAGGCCGCCCGCCGTTGGCGGGCGCGGCCCCTGCCAACGGCTTAATACTGCGCTGCCGTCGCCATGCTGTATCCAGTCGATACGATATTGTTGTTTCCCAATGATACACTCTTGCTTCTTCCAAAAGGCTGTCCAGCTTAATCAACTCATTCCTAAGCCTGATATCGGTTGGAATTTTCGGCGCCCGGCGGACGGACGCACTCACGCGGCCGCGCCAAACGCAATGGCATATTTAATGCTGTTTCGGCGCTGAACGGCACGGGAATTCCGGTCAACCCAAAGCGCGCAGAGGGAAACACGATGGCTGAGCAGAGCCGAGGCGGGGATCCAATCGCGAGGCAGACGGTTTCCGAAGCCCCGCAAAACTACTGGAAGTGGGACCGTGTTCGATGGGGGACGCATCGCGTCAACTGTTATCCGGGGAGCTGTCCCTTCAGGGTTTATGCGAAAGACGGCCGCGTGATCCGCGAGGAGATCGCATGCAACATCCCGCAGATCATCGACCCCGAGTATCGGGCCCCCGACTATAATCCGCGCGGCTGCCAGAAGGGCTACCAGCATTCACGCGCGATGTACGGGGCGGAACGGCTGCTCTACCCGATGAAGCGCAAGGGCGAGCGCGGCAGCGGCAGTTGGGAGCGCATCAGCTGGGATCAGGCCTTCGACGAAATCGGCGCCAAGCTGGCCGACGTCATCCAGTTTCACGGCCCGAATTCAATCATCATCGACCAGGGCACCAACGGGGCCGGGGTGCTGCGCGGCGGCGGCGAGGGCGCGGGGGCAGGACTGGCCACCCAGCTCGGCGGAGTGTCGCTGGACCTTAACTTTTCGATCGGCGATTTTCTGCCCGGACAGTATCTGACCTTCGGGCAGTTCCAACAGTGTCCCGGCGTCGAGAACTGGTTTTTGGCCGATACCGTGGTGGTTTATGGGAACCCGGTATACGCGTGTATTTCCGATTATCACTATGTACTCGAAGCCCGCTACCGCGGGTCGAAAGTGGTGCAGATCTCACCGGACAAAAGTCCCAGCGCGCAGTTTGCCGACATGTGGCTTCCGGTCAACTGGTCGTCCGATCCCGCGCTTTGGCTTGGGCTGTGCCGCATCCTGATCGAGAAGGGATGGATCGACCTCGATTTCATCAAGGAGCAGACCGATCTGCCGGTGCTGGTGCGCAAGGACGACGGCCGCTTCCTGCGCGAGGCGGACCTTAAGGAGGGGGGCGACGCTGAGCAGTTTTACGTAATTGACGCCGCCACGGGCAAGCTCGAGGTATTGCCGAAGGGCACGCTCCAAATGGAGTGCGACCGGGTGCTGGAGGGCGCTGTTGAAGTCCGGCTCAAGGATGGGACGCGGGTCGAGGCGGCCACGGTTTTCACCCTGCTGCGCAAGCGCGTGGCGGAGTACACGCCCGAGCGGGTTTACGAGATTGCGGGGGTTCATCCCGACCAGCTCAGCCAACTGGCGGAATTGTGCCGGCCGCCGCGCAGAATATTCTTTTTCTCCGCGGCGTTCCCCGGCAAAATGTATCACGGCGACCTTTGCGAGCGGGGCGCGTGTTATGTGCTGGCGTTGACCGGCAATATCGGCAAGGCGGGCACCGGAAGCCACGGCTGGTCGGCAGGGGCCGAGTTCAACGCGGGGTCCGGGTTCGTGGGCAGCATGCCGCCGGAGATACTGGAATCCGATGACCCCATCGGCGGCGCGCTGAATGCGACGCAAAAGATGCAGGACGCCTACAAGACCATGTTCGCGATGGACCCGACGATGCCGGTTCTGGAGGCCGCGCAGGGGATGTTGCGCGAGGGAATGAAAACCACCGGCACCCTCTCGCCGCCGGCTTTGTTTTGGTACTACCACGCCGGCTACAAGGACGTCTGGGACAAGCATCTGGAGGATCCCAACGCACCGAGGAAGATCAGCGCTTACGCCGAAGAGGCGGTGGCCAATGGCTGGCTGCAGGGCTACGACATGCTCGCCAAGGAGGGCGCCAGCCCCAAGGCGATGTTCGTTTCGGGTGGAAATCCGCTGCGCCGCACGCGCGGCGGAATGAACACCTACGTGCGCACGGTGTGGCCGAAACTCGACCTGATCGTGGTGATGGATCCGCGCTGGAGCACGACCGCGCTGCACGCCGATTATGCGCTTCCCGCCGCATCGTTTTATGAGTATGCGGACACCAAGTTCAGCTGTCCCAATACCCGTTTCAGCAATTTTACCGACGAGTCGGTGCCGATGCGCGGCGAGTCGAAAAGCGATCGCCAGATCATCCATGGCATTCTGCGCGCAACTACGGGCGAATTGAAAAAACGCGGCATCAAGAGCTATAAGGCCGGCCCGCGCGAAATCGACGTGGATAAAATTTTGTGGCGGGCCACCTACGGAAACAGATATGGCGACAGCAACAGCGACGAAGAGCGGCTCGTGAACGATGCCTATCGCGCGCTGGGCGAGGTCGGATGGTTCACCAGCCTCGACGGCGAGAAGCTCGACCTTGCGAATTTGCGCAAGAATGGCGGCTCATGGCTGAGCGGAAGACCGACCTTCCCCGCGATGGTCGCGCAGAATGCGGACATGGTCGCGGGCGAAGTCTTTTGGTGCTTTCGCGATCAGGTTGAGCAGAAGGTGCCCTACGTCACGACCACCCGGCGGATCGAGTTCTACCTGGACCATCCGTGGTTCGTCGAGGCCGATGAACACCTCGTGCGCTACAAGCAGCCGCCGTACATCGGCGGCCATCAGCCGATGCGTCTGACCAGCGGCCATCTGCGCTGGAGTATCCACTCGAACTGGGTCACGGCAGAGGAAATGCTGAAGCTGCACCGCGGCGAGCCGTTCGCCTTCATCAATTCCGCCGTGGCGCGCGGCAGGGGAGTCGCCGACCACGACTACATCCGGGTGTTCAACGATTACGGCAACTTCATGGTCAGGGCCAAGCTGACCGAATGCGTGCGTCCCGACCAGCTGGTCATCTACCACGCCTGGGAGCCCTATCAGTATCCGAACTGGATGCCCTACGATGGATTGCTGCCCGGGCCGGTCAAGGGCCTGCACTTCGCCGGCGGCTACCGCCATTATCAGTACATGCTGTGGAACTGGTCGCCCGCTCAGGAGGATCGCCACACCAGCATCGACATCGAAAAGGCCGCGTTCCAGGGTTGACACAATGATAAACGGCAGGGAGGGACTTTCATGCCCTTGGCGCTTACATCGGCTGCCTTCGAGAACGGAAAGGAAATTCCCGCCGTCCATACCTGTGATGGCAAAGACGTCTCGCCCGCCATCGCATGGTCGGGCCTGCCAAGCCATGCGCGCAGCCTTGCGCTGATTATGGACGATCCTGACGCGCCCGATCCCGCCGCGCCGCGGATGGTGTGGGTCCACTGGGTGCTGTACAACATCCCGCCCTCGGCGGGAGGACTGCCGCAGGCCGTCAAGCCCGAGGCCTTGCCGGCGGGAACCTGCCAGGGGCGCAATGACTGGGGACGGACCGGATACGGCGGTCCCTGCCCTCCGACCGGACGCCATCGATACTTCTTCAAGCTCTACGCATTGGATAGCCTCCTGTCGGATCTAAACCGGCCCACGAAAGCGCAACTGGAAGCCGCGATGCAGGGACACATCGTCGAGCATGCAACGCTGATGGGAACCTACCAGCGCAGCCGCCGCTAGGGAACCTCTGCATAAGTTGATCGATTGGTGTACAAAGGAACTGGTTGAGTGGCGGATGAGGAGGTGCGGTGATGGGTAATCAGCGGACGTTTGCTTCGGTGGCTTGGACGCAG
>NZ_JBEKBF010000026.1:0-30977 GCF_050015535.1 Binatus soli (SeqCode)
TTTCCGCTTCCTCCGAATGCGTATCTGCTTTCGATCTCATCTCCGCTCCTTTTGGGGTTAAGATGAGCCAAAAACCCTCTCTTCCTCAATCGCTGCAAACTGTCCAACTTGTGCTGACGGGGAACACACGGCTGTAACAAATGCCCCTCTTCGAGAGAGGGTAATCCGGAATGTCCTTGCACGATATGTCATTTACGACAGAGCAATTCCCAGACGATCAGGGGAGTTTAATCGTATTCCTCACTTTCTGCTGAATGATGTGGTTCGGTATTGGCGCACGATGGCCGCCGACTTTGCTTCAAAGATGTGGGAGCGAAACCAGGACGGTTGGGCGATCAGGAATATCAAGCTTCGTTTTTCGCGGAAGCTCCTCTTCGTTGCTGGTTTGCTCATGTGCTTCACAGCCGAACTCCAACGCCCGGAATCCCTAGACAAGGCAAAGGATGAAGTTGAGTTCCTGGTCGAGCTTGCGGATATAATAAGAGAGCAAACCGAGATCGTCCCGTTGGATAGATTGGCAAGCGCGGTGTCGCCGTACCGAGATTGCGCACTTAAGATCTTTGACTCGTACAATGCCTTCCTTGCAGCACTCAGCGATGAAGCGAAACGGGAAACCTTGAAGAAGCTTACGTTCGAAGCTGCTCCTGCCGACCCGATCTACGGGGAACTGCGCGAGAGGAGCCATGTGTACCGCGACGCAATCGAAGAACTGTTCTTTGTTCTGGATCCGAATTTGAGTAGACTGATTCGAAGGTTCGGGGTGTTCTGATGAGACCACTAGGGTTTTCTACTGGCGCGTTGGCAAAAGGCGACTTTCGAACCGGTGTCGCCCTACAGCGAACGAAACCGTCGCTTCGAGCAATTGAACTGTCAGCACTTCGCGATCATGAGCTGCGGCCCTTAATCTCGGGCCTAGGCCAACTCGACCTGAGCCATTTCACCTATGTGTCGATTCATGCCCCGAGCAAACTGACGACTCTGTCGGAGAGAGAAGCTTTCTCCATCCTGCACGAGGCGCCTCCAACGTGGCCTATTATCGTCCATCCCGAGCTGATGCCGACTCCATCGTTGTGGAAGGGTTTGGGTCGAAGGGTTTGTCTGGAGAACATGGACAACAGGAAGATTAACGGCCGCACTCTAAGGGAAATGCGGCAGCTGTTCGAATGGCTACCCGAGGCGGAGTTTTGCTTGGATCTAGCGCACGCTCGCCAGATTGACCCAACGATGGCCACTGCCATAAAAATGGCCCAAGAATTTTCGGGACGGCTGCGACAATTACACGTTAGCGAGATTGGACGGTATGGAGAGCATCTACCGCTAAGCGCGCTCGCAATCTATGCGTTTCAGCTCGTCGCCCGTTTCATTCGCAGTGATTGCGCGGTGATCATCGAATCGGTGATTGAACCGGATGGTATGGACCGCGAGATTCGGAAGAGCGCTAGCCTATTCGACTCAGCGACTGTCCCGGAGCGTTCTCTTGAGGCGGCCTTGGCGTTGACGGCATAGGACCTCGGCTTGGGAATCTCGTTGAGGAGGACGAGTTAAGCGCAGCGGAGCGCGAGCATCTAGAACGAATCGAGTTCGTTCTCCATCGGTTCTTGTTTGGTCATCGGATGCGACGATTTGACGATCAGCGCCTGATGCCCCTTGTGCGCTTTATCGATCTTGTAGTCATCGAGCGTGAACTGATTGATCGCAAATGGCAGTCCCTCCGAGGCCGGGAGCGACGCCGCGTCGCAGACCTGGAAGTGCAAATGCGGCTCCGATGAATTGCCGGTATTGCCCAGATGCGCGAGCACGTCGCCGGCGTGAACCGTGTCGTGCGCCTTCACTTTGAGCGTGCCGGGCCGCAGGTGCGCGTAGGCGGCGAAATGATCGTCGCCGAGATCCTCAATGATGTAATTGCCGGCGAGAGTCTCGTACGAAATCGGCACCGCGGTCTTGCCGCTGTTGGGGACGTTCTCGAGAATCCCGTCTTTCACCTCGGCGATCGTTCCGTTCGCGACCGCGCGAATTTCCTGATCCCATGCATGATAGCTGCTGTTCTTGTGCTCATCGCCGGTAAACGATTTGCCGTCGCCGCCAAGCTGAATCCAGTCGATCGCATAGCGCTGGCCGATGTGCGGTTGCCCGTTTACCGGCAGCATCGCGCGGCGATGCGCCGAAGTGTTGGAGGGGCCGTTGACCGCGAGCCAATTTATCCCGCGAAGCGGAGAGCGAATCACGATCGGATTGTCCTGGTTTATGTTGAGCTCGGCGGCATGAATTGTTCCTGAGCCGCTGCGCTCGCCGTGCTGTTGGATCGTAATCGCAGTGTCGAACGTGTCCGGATCGCTCTGGTCAGGAATCCAATCGGCAAAGATAAAGAAGACGCCGGTCTCGCCCGGCTTCAGTACAGGATCGTTGGGCTTGCTGGCGTCGGCGCCCGTGGCCGGCACGAACATCGCGGCCAGTTGCTTGCCGCTGGCCGACTGAGTCACGACAACTTCGTTGTCGTCTTTTCCCTGAACATCGAGCTTGGTGATTTTCAACGGGGTCTTGCCGAAATTCGTGACGTATAACTCGTAAGCCGAATGCGGGTGGTCGGCGCCGTCGAGGATTTGCGCCTCGGGCGGGTATGGCGTCGCGACGACGCGCATATAGAGCGGGTCATTTTCCGGCGCCGGGGGCGGCGGCTTTTGTTCCGCGAACGACGATCCCACGAAGGCGAGCGAAGTAATCGTTGCGAGAAGCAGCAGTCGGATTCGATACATCGTCGTTTCTCCTCGCCGTCGAGAGCGGCGACGCGTCAGCGCGAAGTCTTGTTTTTGTTGTCGTCAGATGCTCCAGGGCCGGACTCGTCCGGTTCTTCTGCCGCGTCGGACGGGTCGGTGTCATGCGATGACGTCTCCGCAATCGCGACGGAATCCTCCGGATGAGTCTCGATGCCTTCCACCGGCCCGGTTGTCGCCTGCTCGACGGCGCGCTCGATCTCGCGGAACTCCGAGAGGTCGGGCAGGCTTTCGAGATCCTTCAGTCCGAACAGTTCAAGGAACTCATCGGTGGTCTCATAGACCATCGGGCGTCCCGGTGCGTCCTTACGCCCGGCAATCTTGACGAGCCGCCGTTCGAGCAGCGTTTCCAGCACGCCGCCCGTGTCGACGCCGCGCAACTGTTCTATCTCCGGGCGCGTGATGGGCTGTCGATAGGCGATTATCGCGACGGTCTCCATCAGCGGGCGGCTAAGGCGCGGCGGCCTGGCGGCCAGCAGCTTGCGAACGTAGCCGGCGTGGTCCTTCGGCGTTCGCATCTGGTAGCCGCCGGCGACCTCGTCGATCACGATACCGCGGTTTTCGGCGCTGTACTCAGCGGCCATCGCGGCGATCGCTTTCTGCACCGTCGCACGCGGGAGGTCGTCGAAGACTGCGGCCAGCCGCGCGAGCGAGACCGGCTCGCCGGCCGCGAACAGCAGGCTCGCGAGAATTGATTTCAGTCGCTCTTCTTCCACCCGGCCTCCATTCATCCCGCGGCGGCGCGCTCGAGAAAAATCGGGCCGAAGCGCGCTTCCTGAAATGCGCGAACTTCGCGCCGACGTATCAACTCGAGCAGCGCCATAAACGTCGCGATTACAATCGATCGATCGCCCGCATCCTCGAACAGCGCGGCGAACTGGACCCGTCCCGCGCCCTCCAGCGCACGCATTATCCGCGGGATACATTCTGCCACCGGGATGTCGCGCAGCTCGATGGCGCGCGGGGTCTTGTCGGCAACGCGCTTGAGCACTGCGCCAATCGCCTCGACCAGGTCGAAAATCGTAACCGTGTACTGTTTCGCCCCCGCGTCTTCGGGCGCGCTCTCGCCGGGCGTGGTGAACACGTCGCGGCCGAGCAGGGCGCGCTCCGCGAGCTTTTCAGCCACCTCGCGATAGCGCTGATATTCCAGCAGCCGTTCGACCAGGTCGCGCTTGAGCTCCTCGGCTTCGCCGGTGTCGGCGAGCTCCGGATGCGGCAGCATTGCGAACGACTTGATCAACAGCAACGTCGCCGCCATCACGAGGTACTCGCCCGCCACGTCGAGGTTCAACTGGTCGAGCAATTCGAGCCATGTCAGGTACTGTTCGGTGATTACGCTGGCGGTGACTTCGTGCGGGTCGAGCTCGGCGCGCTTGAGCAAATGCAGCAGCAGGTCGAGCGGGCCCTCGTAAATCGGGAGCCGGAAGCGGACCCCGGCGTCGGCTCCGAGTCTGGGCGGCGTGTTGGATTCGTCGCTCAAAGTTGCACCATCCAGGAGATCGCACCCAGCGCCATGTTCATGACCGGATAGATCGCGACATCCAGCCAATGCGTATACAGCAGCAGCAGCAATATAAGGAAGCCATAACGCTCGGTCTTTGCGTAGGCGCGCGCGGCCGGGAGCGGCAGGATGCCGAGCAACACCCGCCCGCCGTCCAGTGGCAGCACGGGAAAGAGATTGAAGACCCCCAGTTCGACATTGACAATCACCGACGCCTGCATCATCCGAGCAAGCGGTTCGGCGATGGTGGGGCCGAGCGAGCCGTGCAGAAACGCCGGCATCATACGCAGAAGAAGTCCGCTCACGACTGCCAGCACGAAGTTCGTCAGCGGCCCGGCGGCCGCTACCTTCATCATTCCGGTCCGCCCGCCCCGCAACACGCGGAAATTGACGGGGACCGGCTTGGCGTAGCCGAGCACGGCCATACCAAACAGATACAGCGCGAACGGCAGGATAATCGTCCCAAAGAGATCGATGTGTGAAATCGGATTGAGCGTGAGCCGTCCGGCGCGCCGAGCGGTATCGTCGCCAAGGCGCAGCGCTACCACGCCATGCATAACCTCGTGCGCGATGATCGCGAACATGATCGCCGGCGCGACGATACAGATGTTCGCGATGGTTCCGTTCAGATCGCCCAAGTCAGTCCGTGCCTTCCCCCACGCTCGCGCGGGTCGCTCGCGGATGAAACGTGCGATGTACCTTGCGCAAGTGGCTCTTGGAGAGGTGGGTGTAAATCTGCGTGGTCGAGATGTCGCTGTGGCCGAGCATCTCCTGCACGGCGCGCAGATCCGCGCCGCCCTCGAGCAGATGCGTGGCGAAGCAATGGCGCAAGGTATGCGGGCTGACCCATGCAAGGCGCGGATCGGCGGCGGTCCATCCTTTGAGCGCCTTGAAAAATCCCTGCCGGGTCATCGCGCGGCCGAGCCTCGTAATGAAAACCGCCCAGACGCGACGCGGAACCTTTTTCCTGCCCCGCTTGCCGTCACCGGATGGATTCAGAATTTCATCGCGCCGCTCCAGGTAGGCCTTCAGCGCGCGAATCGCGGCGCCACCCATCGGCACCATCCGCTCCTTGCCGCCCTTGCCGAGCACGACGACGGCGCCGGCCGCGAGATTTACCTGATGCAGTTGCAACCCGACCAGTTCCGAAACGCGCAGACCGCATCCGTAGGCCATTTCGAGCATCGCGCGGTCGCGCAATCCGCGGGCGTCGTGCGCACCGATCGCGGCGATAAGATTTTCAACGTCGCCGGGCGACAGGGTGCGCGGGAGTTTGCGCGGATGCGGCCTGAGCTTCACGGTCGGCGCGGGATCGCGTTCGATGATTTTCTCGTCCACCAGCTCGCGGGCGAGCCCGCGCAGACTGGCGAGATGGCGGCGCTGCGAACTGACCGCCAAACCCCGATCCGCAAGCGCTTCGAGGTACGCGGTCAGAGTGGCGGCGTCGAGTTGCGCCGGCGTCAGCCCGGCCTCGCGGCACCACGATTGAAAAACGCTGAGGTCATGCGCGTATGCGTCCATCGAATGGCGGCTGAGCCCGCGCTCGACGGCCTGGCGCGACAAATGGCGATCGATCAGCTCGTCCCAGCCGGCGGCGCTCACGCGGTTGCTCCTTCGGTGGGATTCTGTTCGACCTTTTCGAGCAAGGCGGCGCGCAGCTCCCGCATCCGATCGAGGCCCTCGATTTTTCCGCCCTCGCGATCGCTCACGTAAAAGACATCGAGCGCCTGATCGGCGTTGGTCGAGATGCGCGCGAGGTGAATCAGCAGGCCGAGCCGGTAGAGCGTGTGGGTGATCGCGAACAGCAGTCCGACGCGGTCCTGGGTGAATACGTCAATCACGGTGAACTGCTCGGAGGTGCGATTGTCCACCGTGACTTCGGTCGGCACGTGGCGCACGAACTTGCGGCCGGCGCTCTGCACATGATGCGCCGCGGCGACCAGCCCCGCGATGTCCTGCTGGCCTGTGATGACGCGCTCGAGGTCGCGCTCGACGCGCAGCCAGCGGTCCTCTTCCATCGCCATCGAGCCGGCGCCCATTAGATGTGACACGCGAAACACGTCCATCGCGATGCCGTTGGTGCGGGTGGTGATTCGGGCCGACAGGATGTTGAGATTGTTGGCGGTCAGCGCGCCTGCGATCATCGAGAACAGCCCCGGCTGATCCCGCGTCACGACGATAAACTCGCTGAACTCCAGTTCGGGGAAATGCCTGATGCGGCAGACCAGCGGGCGGTCCGCGAGCGAGCGCATCAAGTCGAAGTGCAGCGGAATGTCGGCTTCGGGCACGGTGAAGAAGTAGCGGTCGGGCATCTGGTCGAGGAACGCGGTCAGCTCGGAATCCGGCGCGGCGGAGGCGCGCAGGGTCTCGCGGACGGCGGCTTTGACGGTAGCCAGCCGGCGCGCGGGATCGACCGCCTCGCGATCGCCCTGCTCGAGAACCTTGAGCGCGCGCATGTAGAGATCGCTAAGCAGCATGTCGCGCCAATTATTGTAAACCTTCGGCGCGACCGCACGCATGTCGGCATAGGTGAGCAAGTAGAGCGCCTTGAGGCGATCGATCGAGCCGACGGTGCGCGCAAATTCCTCGACGGTAGTGTGATCGTCAAGGTCACCCTTCTGCGCGATCTGGGACATCATCAGATGGTTGCGGACGAGGAACACGACCAGGTCGATTTCCTCGCTGTTCAGTCCAAGCCGCTGTGACACTTCCGCCGTCAGGCTGGCGCCGCGCTCATGATGGTCATGGCCGTGGCCCTTGCCGATGTCGTGCAGCAGCAGCGCAAGGAACACGAGCGGCAACTGGTCGAATTCACGCACGACCTCGGTGAGCAGGGGAGTGGAACCCTTGAACTCGCCCTTGCGCAGGCGTTCGACTTCACGCACCGCAACCAGCGAATGCCGGTCAACGGTGTAGATATGGTAGAGGTCGTGCAGAACGCGCGCGTAGAGGTTGCCGAACTCGGGGATTATCGCGCCGAGCACGCCCGACAGATGCATCGCCTCGAGCGTTTCGGCGACGCGCCGGGGCGCGGACAGAATCTTCATCAGGGCGGCGGCGACGCGCGGGTCTTTGCGCATGTCGTCGTCGATCAATTCAAGATTGTCGCGCACCAGCTGGTACGCGCTGCCTGAAAGGCTCACGTTCTGCGCCTGGCAGTCCGCGTAGATCGTGATCAGGTTGAGCGGATCGCGTTTGAAAAAATCGGGCTCGGCGATGCTCAGCAGATTGCGCTGAACGATTACGCCGGGGCGAATCGTGCGGGTCGGCGTGCGCCGAAAAAATCGCCCGCCGGGACTGTTCTCGGTCACCCGCGCGATCAAGCCTTCGGCAAAGCGATGGACCGTCGACGCGTGCTGGTAGTACGCGCGCATCAAAGCGGAACCGGCAGCCTGTCCGTCCGCGGGCTTGAAGCCCAGCATCGGCTCGATCCGCTCCTGCATCTCGAAGGTGATTTGATCGAAGTGGCGCCCGGTCAGAAAATGCAGCGAATTGCGCACGCGCCAGAGAAAGTCGCGCGCTTCGATCACTTCGGCCGCTTCGGGCTCGGTGATGACGGCTTTTTGCACCAGCTCCTCGAGCGAATGGACTTTGTATTTGACCTTGGCCAGCCACATCGCGGTGTGAAGATCGCGCAGCCCGCCTTCGCCTTCCTTGATCTGAGGCTCGAGCAGGTAAATCGAATCGCCGTACTGGGCGTGACGTTTGCGGCTTTCTTCGAGCTTGGCGGCGAAGAACTTGTCCTGGTTGCGATTGAGCACGTCGGCGATGAGCAGCTTGTCGAGATCGGAGTAGAGCTTTTCGTCGCCGCATAAGAACCGCGTGTCGAGGATCGCGGTCTTTTCCTTCAGGTCCTCGTTCGCCAGCCGCACGCATTCTTTGGCCGTGCGAACCCCGTATCCGACCGTGAGACCTGCGTCCCAAAGCGCGTGCAATATTATTTCGGTGACAACTTCGGCGTATGGCCCGCGCTTGTAATCGTGCAGAAAGAGCAGATCGACGTCGGATTGCGGATTCAGTTCACCGCGCCCGTAGCCGCCGCGCGCGACCACCGCAATTGTCTGGTTGAGCTTGGTAAATCGCCGGCCATGCTCCGCGTCCGCATAATAAAACAGCGCCCGCAGAAGATCGTCCATCGCCGTCGTCATCGCGGTCACGATCTCGCCGCCGCTCGCGCCGCCGAAATGGCGCTCGGCGAGCTCGGCGCGCACAGATTCGAGATAGGCGCGGGCAATCGCGCCGGGCCTCTTGCTCGCGGCGAATTGCGCGAGCAAGGCCTCCTGGCCGCGCGGTGAAGATTCGGGAATTGGCGCAGACTCGGCGCGATTCGCGCCCGTGACGAGGCTCACAGATTTCCCACCGCCAGATCGGCGTTGAAGTAATGCGCTACTGCGGTGGCGACCGCGCTTGCGAGCACGTCCTGGTAATCCGCCGACGCCAGCCGCGCGGCTTCGCCGGCGTTCGACATGAAGCCGCATTCGACCAGCACGGCCGGCATATGCGCGCCGACCAGCACGTAAAATGGTCCCATCTTCGCTCCCAGCGCGTTCACGTTCAGTCCAAGTCCGGCATCGAGATCGGCGACCGTCTGCGCGTCGATCATCCTGGCCACAGAGGCCGCTTCCGACGCCTTATAGTTCTGGCGCAAGTCGGTCAGGATGTAGTTTAAGTTGGAGCTGTCCGGTGCGCCATAGCCTCCCGCGCCGGCGTTCTCCATTCGCGCCAGCCGAATCGTCGCCCGATCGGTGGTGTTGTTCAGGTAATAGACTTCGATTCCCGTGGTGTCGGTGTTCGGACTCGAATTGAGGTGGATTGAAACGAACAGGTCCGCACCGGCGCGATTCGCGATTCGCGTGCGCTCCGCGAGGCTGATAAATACGTCGGTCGAGCGCGTCAGCCAGGCGCGGATGCCGCGGGCTTCCAGAGCGGCTTTCAGGCGCGTCGCGATTTGGATGGCGAGGTCCTTCTCCACTGCGCCGGCCGACGATTGCGTGCCGGGATCGTAGCCGCCGTGACCCGGATCGATCATCACCAGAAAATGACCCGGCTGACGATTGCCTTCACTCACATTCGAGGGCGCGGGCGCGATTGGTTGCGCGAGAGAGTCGGGCCGAGGGTTCGGCGCAGGCCCGAATGCGACAGTGCGCGCGACCGACGGAGCAGGGCGACGCGGGGCGTCGTCGTGAACGATAATCGGGGCCGCGATATTTAGATCAGCGCCCGCGGATGCGACCCGCAACACTATTTCATTTCTGCCTCTCAGCCTCGCGATCGCGTAGTCGGCTTTGCCGATTACCTCGACGACGATTCGCGACTTGCCGCCGGGCGACTCGATCGTGCGCACGCTCGCAATTGGCGCCGTTTCATAGCCGAACAGCGGGCGCGGAGGGATCGCGATGCGCGTGCGCGCCAGCTCGATCCAGAGTTCGCTGCCGTGCGTGCTGAGGTCGAGCGGTGGAGCAGGGCCGCTGAATTCGAAATGCAGTTCGAGAGTCGGGCCGCGATGCTCGATTCGCGCGGAAGTCAGGGCTGACGCGGGAAGACTGGCGCCGGCAAGGACCGGGGCAACCATCGCGCCGATCGTCGCCGTCGCGACCGCAACCGCCATCATTCTCCGCATCACCGCAACCCTACCCAGCATCCAAGGATAGCCGCCGGGTAGAGCGATCGCCACGCCCCCGCCCCCGCCACCCCGCCTGGGCAAAACTTCAACCGACTCTACTTATGACTGGTAGCAAGTTGGGGGCAGACCACAGGGGGTCACCGTCCGCCGTTGGCGTGCGCGGTCCCTGCCAATGGCTTAATCCGCCAATACCTCTGTCACCGGGCACGTTCTCGCGAGTCGGGCCGCTTATTTCTTCTTGAACCGGAACATGTTGGTCAGATCTCCGATCGCGGGGCTGTTGGTCGGGACGTATGGCTGCGCGGCCGCACTGATCGGATTGGGCAGATTGTCGCGGCTGCGGCCGGAGAGCGGCTTCAGCTTCCAGTTCCATTCGATGAACTTCAGGATCGATACGTGATCCGAATAGGTGTGATCGACGTAATCGAATTTGGCGAACGGCGATACTGCGAGCATCACGGTGCGCGGACCGTCGCCGAAGAAATCAATCGGCTGAATGTAGCCGGTGTCGTATTCACCGCCGGATTCGTCGAGGGTGATCAGAACCGCCGTCTCGCTCCACAGCTTGGGATTGCTCTGCACAGTATCGACGATATTTTTCGCAAACGCCTCAAACAGTGCCGGTGTTGAAGTCCCCGGATGGCCATCGGTTAGCGAGGTTGGCTTGATGAACGAAACCGAAGGCAGGTTGTTAGCCCGGACGTCCTGAAAAAACGCGCTCAAGTCCTGGATGTTGTTCTTGAGCGGGCCGGTCATGATCGACTTCGAGTACTGCAAGCCGTTGCAGATGGCGCAATACAGATCTCCGGCGGGGCTTTCGGTTCCGGCCAGGCTGTACCCGTCCCCGTAGTATTTCCATGAGACCCGTTTTTTCGCGAGCGCGTCGCCGATGGTCGGAATAGTTTGCGGGCCGATCGAGAAATGGCTGCCGGCGGGAAACTCGTTTGCCGCCGTGGGCGAGGTGGCGATCGGATTCCCCAGGTGATCGTACGCCGGGTACTCGTTGTTGATCTGATAATACGTGTCCGGCGCGCAATTGCCCTTGTTGAATGTGGTGTAGGGCAGGGAGCTCTCGTAGCCGGCGATAGCGCTCACGCCCGGCTGGCTCGCATCGGAGCAATCGACGGCGCCGCCGAAACTGGTATTGGCCAAATCCAGAAATGGCAGCGTGTCCTGCGTGTAGAAGTTATTGGTGCCCGCCATCGGGTTCGGATTCGAAATCAGATCGGCGGTCGGCGTGATCGCCTTTCCGCTGCCCGATGGATCTGCGAAATAGTAAACGTCGCCGGTAAAGATCGCCTGCGAGTTCGGCCCGGTGCCGCCCATGATTGGCTGATGATAGTTGTCGTTGAGTGCGTAGTTTTGGGCAAACCATTGCAGGATCGGCAGATCGCCCGCCGCCATGTTGTAGATGCCCATCGCCACTCCGCCCTGGTAAGTGCCCTCCACGTCGGTTGGCGGATCGCACGAGGTCATGCTTTCATTCGGCTCGCACATTTCCGTGATGCCCCATCCCTGCGTCACCGCCACCCACGTCACCAGATCGTGGAGGCATCCGCTCGGATTCTGCGCGGTCGCGTGCGCCGTGCTGCAATCCGCCTGCTGCCACATCTGGAAAAATCGATGGGCCGGGTCGCCGGTGTTGTCGCTAACCGCGGTGGCGGTCGGCGGAGACGCCGGCTCGCCGAGCCCCGCAAGGATGCTTCCGGCCTCCCCGCTACCGACCAGCGGTTTGCACTTGGTTGAGTCGAATGGCGGCACATCCGCAAGCGCCTGAATCAGAGCGCCCGGGTTGACCAGCGGATAGGGCCCATTTGGCAACGGCAACGGCGTATTCGCGGCTTGCAGCAGATCGTATCGGCAATCCTCCACCGGAGTCAGGCCGATATCCTGCGGGATGAAAAGCGGTTGATGGGTTCCGCCGAGCAACAGCAGCGGCTGGTCGTCGGCCGCGAGACCGATGTCCGTGCAAGTGGGAGGTCCATAGCCCGGAAGACCCGATGCAAACGCAAGGCTCGTGAGCAGGCATGCCGACGCGGGTAGCCCGTTAAGTCCTGTGCTCGGCTGGGGAAGGTTCGCAAACGGACCGGTCTGCGTGGGACTGAGCTCGTAAGTCGAGGTATCGGTAGCCTGGTTCTGCAGGGGGTTGGAGGTCGATAGTGTAGTGAAGAACCCCGGCGGGAATCCGGTCTCGTCCACCAGACCCTCCGACAGCAGGTTCATCACCTTTTGCTTCGGATCGGGCGGCGTGTAGGTTCCGAACAAATTGTCGAAGCTTCGATTTTCCCCAAGCACCACGATCACATGCTTGATCGGGCTGCGCGTCGGAGGATTCCGCAACGGATTCGCCGCCAGAACCGGCAACGTCTGATTGAAAAGAAAGCACGCGGCAACTATGGCACTCTGCGCGCGTCGAACACGCCTCCGACTCATCGTATCCTCCTGCACTCCGTCAAACCGATCATCGCGACATCGCGTGGGCGATCGTGAAAAACTTTGATCTGTAATTTGATAGCTCCCTCTGGAATTGGCGACCCGATAACACACCCTCAGCACGGTCAGCAAGCAGCCGGCACCGATTTGTCCACAATCTCCAAGCCTCGCTTTCGCTCGCGCTCGATTACGATGTTGCAGTGCAGCGGGCACAGTTCGATCTGGCGGACGTGACTTCATCGCCCGTAATGCGGATGCGTCTTTTTGTGGTAGTCGCCGCACTTGCCGCAGAAGAAAAGCCGAATTGTTTGGGCGTACTTGGCCATGATGGTCTGGTTCCGTTTCAAGGCAAGGGTCTTCGACTCACGACCACAATCATCACGCGGCTATCAGTTATGGGAGATGGGCCGAATGATGATTCGGGATATGCGGCCATCACCTGTTCTGACAATAGGGATGCGGAAAAGGTTTTTGCTGCGTTCTTGGTGCTTGCAGATGCGCTTGCTTCCAGCTCAATCCACGCTGCGTTATATCCTTCATATCCGGGGACATCATTCCAGATGTTGGTAAAGAGATTTTTGTCTAGTATCTTTTCGCCTGAAGGGGCCAGCCAGCCACCCTTGTCGAGTATCGAATCGAGACTGAGCACGAAGCCCTCAACCTCGAATTTGTCATCTACATACTTTTGGTTTACGAACACCGCAACTCTTTGTCCCGCAAACGGCTTTATCCGGTCAATTATTCTGTTTCGAGCATTCCCTGCTAAGAGCCAACTGCGGGGAGACACCTCAACTTAATACTGCGCTGCCGTCGCCACGGCCAGGGGTTATCCCTGCTTCGTGATTTGTTCTCCTGAACTAAAAAATGTTTCACGTGAAACATTTTCGTGAAAACCCCAGCCACACAGCACCAATTTCGACCACTTCTGAAAAAATTGACTGCCATTGCCCCTGCCTGCTTAACCTTGGGTGCAGGCATTGGCAGGGGCCGCGCCCGCCAACGGCGGCCGGCCTTAATACTGGGTGCAGGGGTCACCCCTGCTGCTTGAGGCGGGCGGCGATTCGCGCCAGCGCGTTCAGCGCGTCCATCGGCGTCATCCGCTCGACGTCGAGTGCGCGGATTTCATCGATCACGCGGCTCTCCATCGGCGAGAACAAACCGAGCTGAGGGGGCGGGGTCGTAGCGCGCCGATCGCGCGCAATTCGCGGCATCCCGGCTTCATCCAATTCGCCCTGCTCGAGGTTGGCAAGAATTTCCCGCGCGCGGCTGATGATCGAATCCGGCAATCCCGCCAGCCGCGCCACCTCGATACCGTAGCTTCGCGACGACGGCTGCTCGATAACCCGGCGCAGGAAAATCACCTCCGCGCCCCATTCGCGCACCGCCATGCTCAGGTTCTTGACCCGCGGACGCTCGCGCGCGAGGTCGGTCAGTTCGTGGAAATGCGTAGCGAACAGCACCTTGGCTCGCGTCTGATCGTGCAGGTATTCGGCGACGGCCCATGCGATCGCAAGCCCGTCAAAGGTGCTGGTGCCGCGGCCGACCTCATCGAGCAGCAGCAGGCTGCGCTCGGACAGTCCCTTGAGCAGGCGCGCCGTCTCGCTCATCTCGACCATGAAGGTGGACTCGCCGCGGCGAAGTTCGTCGCGCGCGCCGATTCGCGTGAGCACGCGATCGATAAGCCCGATGGTCGCCTCGGCGGCGGGAACGAAGCTGCCGATTTGCGCCATGATCGCGATCAGCGCGACCTGGCGCAGGTAGGTCGATTTGCCGGCCATGTTGGGGCCGGTGATCAGCAGGATTTGGCGCGTGTCGGGCTCCGCGTCGAGGTCGTTGGGCACGAACTCGCCCGAGCGCATCCCGGCTTCGAGCACGGGATGGCGTCCGTCGCGCACCCGAATCCGAAGGCCGGTGTTGATCGTGGGACGCACATAGCCGCGGCGCCGCGCCACTTTCGCCAGCGACATGATCGCGTCGAATTCGCCCACCGCGCGAGCGGTTTCGAGTATCGTGGCGGCGTGCGACTGCAAGTCGCGGAGCAGCCTCGAGAAGATCTGGAGTTCGAGTTCCTTGAGCCCCGATTCCGCAGTCAGGATTTTGCGCTCGAGTTCCTTGAGCGCGGGCGTGGTGAAGCGCTCCGCGCTGACCAGCGTTTGCTTGCGCTCGTAGTCGGCGGGCACCCGCTCGAGATTGGGCTTGGTGACCTCGATGTAATAGCCGAAGATATTGTTGTAGCGCACCTTGAGCGACGGGATAGCGGTGCGCGCGCGCTCTGTCGCTTCCAACTTCGCGATCACGCCGCGGGCGCCGGACGCCAGGCTGCGCAATTCGTCAACTTCGGCGCTGAGCCCCGGACGAATCACGTTGCCGTCGCGGGGATTCACGGGAGGCTCGTCGGACAGCGTCGCCGCGATTTGCGCCACGAGCGCGGGCATCGGCGAGATCCGCGCGGCCTGTTCGCGGATAAGAGGGCTCTTGAACGCGCCCATCGCTTTTTTCAGTAACTCGTCCGCCTTGAGCGCGTCCGCCAGGCGCAGACAATCCCTCGGCGACGCCCGCATCGCGCCGATTCGTCCCGCCAGCCGCTCGAGATCGCCGATTTGTTTCAAGGATTCCGCCAGCGCGCCGCCCAGGTCGGCATCGAACAGCTCTTCGGCTGCGTCGTGGCGCGCGTGGATCGCGTCGAGCGCGAGGAGAGGATAGGTGATCCAGTTGCCAAGCGTGCGTGCGCCGGCTGCGGTCAAGGTTTCGTCTAGAATCGACAGCAACGAGCCCTTGCGCGCGCCGTCAGTCGAAGCGACGAGTTCGAGATGACGCCGCGTGGTCTCGTCCACCAGCATGTATTCGGCGATGCGGTAAAGACGCGGCGCTTCGAGATGCGCCAGGTCGCGGCCGAAGGTGCTTTCGACATAGAGCAGTGCGATTCCTGCGGCGCGCGCGATCGATTCGTGGAGATCCACGGCGGCGGCCGCGAAACGATTCGAGAATGCCGCGGTCGCCCGCTCGGCGCTGAACGATTCATGATCGAGCGTCGTCACGGGACAGTTTAAGTCATTCAGGAGCGCGCCCAACTCGCCGTCTTGTCCAGGGACTTGCCCGGCGACTACTATTTCGCGCGGCGCGATTCGCGCGATTTCCTCGCGCAGCGATCCGGCCTCGCGGACCTGCGTGGCGAGAAATTCCCCCGTCGAGACGTCGAGCGCTGCCAGCGCGAACCCGGCGCCCTCGGCGCCCGTGACTGCGACCAGGTAACTTTTCTCGGCGGCGGTCAGCACCATCTCCTCGCCCACGGTTCCGGGCGTGATCACGCGTACGATTTGCCGCGGCATCAGCTTGGGAGAGCCGGCATCGGGCGTCCCCTGCTCGCAGATGGCGACCTTGTGGCCGGCTTTCAGCAGTTTGGCGATGTACGGTTCCGCGGAATGGTAGGGCACGCCGCACAGCGGCACGCCGTCCTTGTTGCGCGAGGTGAGCTGAATGTCGAGCACGCGCGCGCCGACTTCGGCGTCCTCGAAGAACATCTCGTAAAAGTCTCCGAGGCGGAAGAACAGGATCGCGTCGGGAACGCGCTGTTTGACGCTCAGATACTGCGCGATGAGGGGTGTTTGCTTGACTGCCACTGATGCGATTGCGGTCCACAATAGCCGTGATGGAAGAAATGGGCAAAACAGCGTGCATGGCGCGTCGTGAGAGGACGCGATAGCAAGGGGCGCGCGTCGCCTTTTCGCTTTGCCGAACGCATCTCGATTTACTAGAGTCCGAGTGTTAATCAGGCTCTATACCGATCGCCATGTCCAAGCCCGCGGGGCAGTCTTCGCGGCCCGGAGCACGGCGATACATCACCCGACAGGAGATAAGGAAAGATGGCATCAGCATCAGCGTCATTGGAATCAGCCACTCGTGGCGCCAAGTCGAGCGCAGCGCTTGAGTTCCTCAGGAGCTCGCCCAAGAAACTTCTCATCAACGGCAAATGGGTGCCGTCGAAGTCCGGCAAGACTTTCGAGACCCTCAACCCGGCCAACGAGGAGGTCCTGGCGCTGGTCGCCGAGGGCGACAAGGCCGACGTGGACGAGGCCGTCAAGTACGCGCGCAAGGCTTACGAGGACTTTAAGTGGGCGAATCTGAGTCCGCATGCGCGCACGGGCTTCCTGCTCAAGATCGCGGACCTGATCGAGCAGCATGCCGAGGAGCTCGCCGAGCTCGAGACGCTCGACAACGGCAAGCCCCTGTTCGAGTCCAGGAACATCGACATTCCCGGCGCCGCGGAGACCTTCCGCTACTACGCGGGCTTCGCGACCAAGATTTACGGCGAGACCAATCCGTCCGATCCCTCGATGTTCAACTACACGCTGCGCGAGCCGGTCGGCGTGTGCGGACAGATTATACCGTGGAATTTCCCGCTGCTGATGGCGTCGTGGAAGATTGCGCCCGCGCTCGCATGCGGCAACGTCGTCATCCTGAAACCTGCCGAACAGACTCCGCTGACGGCGATTCGCCTCGGCGAGCTTATCTGCGAGGCGGGATTGCCCGAAGGCGTCGTGCAAATCATCACGGGCTTTGGCCCCGGCGCGGGAAGCTCGATCGCCGAGCATCCCGACATCGACAAGGTCGCCTTCACCGGCTCTACCGAAGTCGGCAAGCTGATCCTGAAGGCCTCCGCCGGCAACTTGAAGCGGGTATCGCTCGAGCTCGGCGGCAAGTCGCCGAACATCATTTTCCCCGACGCTGACATGCCGGCCGCGGTGTTTGGCTCGGCGCTGGGCATCTTCATGAACCAGGGGCAGGTCTGCTGCGCCGGTTCGCGCGTGTTCGTGCAGGAAAGCGTGTACGATCAGTTCACCGATTCGCTGTCGCAGATGGCGAGCGGACTGACGCTGGGAAATCCGCTGGACCCGAACACCCGCATGGGTCCCCTGGTTTCCAAAGAGCAGCACGATCGCGTCAAGGGATATTTGAAGGCCGGCAAGGCAGAGGGCGCCAAGGCCAAGACCGGCGGCGAGCCGGGCAAGCAGGAAGCCGGATACTTCATCCAGCCGACGGTTTTCACCGGCGTGAACAACCAGATGAAGATCGCGCGCGAGGAGATCTTCGGCCCCGTCGCGTCGGCGATCCCGTTCAAGGACGAAGCCGACGTCGTCTTCCAGGGCAATGACACGACTTACGGATTGGCCGCGGGCGTGTGGACCAAGGATATCAACCGCGCTCTCACGATCGCGCGCAGGCTCAAGGCCGGCACGGTCTGGATCAACACCTATAGCGTACTCGATCCGATATCTCCGTTCGGCGGCTACAAGCAGTCGGGCTTCGGCCGCGAGCTGGGCAAGTACGCGATCGATCTGTACACTCAGATCAAGTCGGTTTACGCCAGGATCGGGTAGTCAAGCGATACGGATTGGCCGCTGGCGGGGCAATCGAAAACAGTTCGAATTCTCCGGCAAGGGCGCCCAACTGGGCGCCCTTTTTTGTGCCGCCGCGCGGCGGGCTCCGTTCGGGGAGAGTAAAAAAATCACGCTTTCGGGGCGCAACCATATTTCGCTTGGCCCGTGGATTCCCTTATATTGACGGCAGTGAGCCAGGAGTGGTTGGCGTCATGCCGCATTAGATCGATTGCGGCCGGCGCACGTCTTAGTGGCGTGAGGATGAGCCGTCCCGAGGGACGGCATTAAGTGGGTGGTGTGAAATCGGCGTCGCCGGAAGTCCGACGGCGCCGCGGGGTTCACTGATGGCGGCCGAGAAGAACGATGACCCGATCGAGGCGACGATCTCGTCGCGAGCGCCGCTTGGTCCTGAATCTCCGCCGCTGCGTCCGCCGAGGCATTCGGAGCTTGAAGAACGGCTCGAAGTTCGTCCCATCGGCACTCCGATGGGTTTGCGCGAGCTCGCCGCGCTCCACAAGCGGACCTGGAGCACGCTAAACGTACAGGAAAAGCGCGTGCACGTGCTGCTATGGCCGCTTGCGATCCATTTTGGGCTCTACGCGGTGGGTCCGGGCAGCGAGCGGCGGCGCCCGCCACTGATTGGCGCGTTTTGGGCGCGGTGCCTGGCTGACGCGCCGCTGACGCTTGGCCATCTGTATCCGCCGCAGTTGTTCAAGGGGATGCTCGCGTCGGAAGTGTTCGAGTTTGGCGGGATGGTGATCGACCCGAATTACCAGGGCAAAGGCCTGGTCAAGATGATGTCGGACACCGCGCGGTTGTTTGTTTTTTCGCGCCGTCCCAAGTTGTTAATCACAAATCCGGTTGAGCCGCTTTACGAGATGTACAAACAGCTCGGGCTCAGGACGGTGGGCCGCGAGCCCGTCGAGCATCCACACGCATTCAACGTGCGGGTGTGGCTGATGTACGGCAAATTCGACGAGCTGGCGAAACCATACTTTATGTAGAGGTTTGCTACATACTTACGACTTCGCTTTGTGCTCCTCCTTGGCCGAGCCGCCCATAAGCGCTCCCGCGCCCCGCATGATCCTGGTGCCGACGCTCAGCAACGTGTCGGTGACGCCCGGGAACAACGACGCGAGTTTCTCCGCGACTGCGGCGCCGGGAGGAACGTCCACTTCCGTCAGCCCGAACGCGGCCGCAGCCAGGACGGCCCACGTCACCCATCGCGGCGGCATCGCCATCATGTCGGATACGCCTTTGAGCGAATCGTGCTTGAGCGCATTGCGCGCCATGGGTGTGTCGATCACCCCGGGCATCACGAGCGACACTTTTATCCCGGTATTGAACAACTCGACGCGCAGAGCTTCCGTCATTCCCACCAGCGCAAACTTGGTCGAGCTGTAGCCGCCGAGGGGACTGACGCCGCGGCGTCCTGCCAGCGACGAGATGTTCACGATGTTGCCTGATTTGGCCTGGCGCATCACGGGCAGCACCGCCTGCATCGCGTTGAGCGCGCCGAAGACGTTTACCGCCATCATCTTTTCGAGGTCTTCGGGACGCATTTGCTCGACCGGATCCGAGATGAGCAATCCCGCCGAGTTGATCAGGATGTCAACTTTTCCGAATGCTTCTTTAACCTGCTCTATCGCCCGGAATACGCGTGCGCGATCGGTCACGTCGCAATCGAGCACGAGCGCTTTGCCGTCTGCCTTGTTGATTTTATGCGCGAGTTCTTCGAGCTGCACGCGCCGGCGTGCGAGCAGCGCAACTTGCGCCCCTTGTTCGCCGAACGCAAGCGCGACGTCATGGCCGATTCCACTCGACGCTCCGGTTACGACCACCGATTTGTCGAAGAAGTATCCGCGCAGCGGTCCTTTGGATTGCCGCTTGGCTTCGCTCATAACCGTCACCTCGATATGGGCGCCGTGGCATGGAACTGATGGTGGGGGCGTCGCGTTTTTGGCATTGTGCGCCGGTCGCACGCGCAGGCGCAAACCGCCGCTGAGGCGGGTTGCCGGGGAGATACGGCGTTAATAGCTTTACGTTTAGAAACAGGGCGCGCCTGGGAGCAACGCCGCGGCGCAATAGTGTTCTGATACCACGATTGCCGCGGGTTCTTTTGTTAGACTCCGCGCCATGAGCTCGATCGTTGCCGCCAGTGCAATCGTCCTCGCGGGAGGGCGTAGCTCCCGGATGGGCCGGCCGAAAGCGGCCCTCGATTTCGCCGGTGTCCCGATTCTGACGAGAATCGTCTCCGAGCTGAAACGGCGCTTTGCGGAGGTCGTGGTCGTTGCGGCCCCCGAGTCTGAGGATTCGCTTCAAATAGATATCCCCGCGATAAAAGTAGTGCGCGACGAGACCGTCTATCAGGGGCCCTTAGATGCGCTCCGGCGCGGCCTGGAGGCTGTTACCAATGAAATCGCGTTCGCTTGCTCATGCGATCTGCCGCTGCTCGATTCCGATGTCGCGGCGGCGATCGTCGCGATGCTTGGTGACTTCGACGCGGCGATTCCAATCGTCGGTGAAAAGCTTCAACCGCTGCACGCCGCGTACCGCAAGCGATGCGCCAGCGCGCTCGCGGCGCTTGCCATCCGGGGAGAGCCACGTCTGATTGCGATCGCCGATGCGGTCAATACGAGAAGAATCAGCGAGCGTGATCTCAAAACGATCGATCCGCAGCTCAGGAGCTTTTTCAACGTGAACACGCTCGACGACTACCAGCGCGCACTCAAGATCGCGGGCCTCGCCAGATAAAATCCCGTCGCTACGCCTTCTTTTCCCACCTCAGAAGCGGGTGGCGCGCGGCCCCGGCCTCGTCCACGCGCGAGACCGGCAAGGTCTGCGGCGCGTTTTTGATGCGCTCCGGATCGTTCAACGCTTCGTCGTAAATCCGTTCCATCGCATCGACGAAGCTGTCCAGGATTTCCTTGCTCTCGGTCTCGGTCGGTTCAATCATCAGCGCACCCGGCACCACCAGCGGGAAATAGATCGTCGGCGGATGGATTCCGAAATCGAGCAGACGTTTGGCGATCTCGAGCGTGCTCACATGGGCGCGCTTTTCGAGGTCGTGCGAGAGCACGCATTCATGCATCGAAGGCTCGCCGGTCGCGCTCGGAAAGTGCGGTTGCAGCCGCTTGCGCAGGTAATTCGCGCCGAGGATCGCCAGCCGGCTCGCCATCCCCAGCCCGTCGCCGCCGAGCGCGAGGATGTACGCGTAGGCGCGCACGATCATTCCGAAATTGTTGTGAAACGAGCGCATCCGTCCGATCGAATCCGGCCGCTCGGTGTCGAATTCATAGCCCGCGCCGGAATGCTTCAAACGCGGCAGAGGCAGGAACGGCTCGAGATGCTTTTTCACGGCGACTGGTCCCGCGCCCGGCCCACCACCGCCGTGCGGAGTCGAAAAACTCTTGTGCAAATTCAGTTGGACGATATCGGCGCCCATGTGTCCGGGCTTCGCAACGCCGAACAGTGCGTTCATGTTCGCGCCGTCCAGGTAGAGCATCGCGCCGCGGTCATGCAATGCCGCCGCGATATCCTGGATTTCCGGCTCGAAAATTCCGAGCGTGTTTGGATTCGTCACCATCATCGCGGCCACATCGTCGCTCACAAGCCGGCGAACCTCTGACGCTTCCAGGTAGCCGCGCCGGTTCGATTTCGCGACGATCACTTCGAAGCCCGCGAGCGTGCAGCTGGCCGGATTGGTGCCGTGCGAAGTATCCGGGATGATCACCTTGTGCCGCACTTCTCCGCGCTTACGATGATACGCACGGACCATCAGCAGCCCCGTCAACTCGCCTTGCGCACCGGCTGCGGGATGCAGCGACACCGCGTCCATCCCGGTGATCTCGGCTAGCGCCGCTTCCATCCGCGCGATCAGTTCGAGCGCGCCCTGGGCAAGATGCGCCGGAGTCGCGGGATGCAGCCCCGCCAGCCCCTGGAGCGCCGCCAGCTCGTCGTTTACGACGGGGTTGTACTTCATCGTGCACGATCCAAGCGGATAGAACTGGAGCGCCTGCGCGAAGTTGAGCTGCGACAGACGCAGGAAATGCCGGATCACCTGCGGCTCGCTGAGTTCGGGAAAGCCCGGAAGATCCTCGCGGCAAAGCTCTACGCCGATGATTTCAGCGCCGCGCCGCTCGCCGGCAGCACGCGGCGACAGGTCCGTTGCGCGGCGGCCTTCGGATGAAAGTTCGAAAATAAGCGGCACGCCTGCCACCGGCTCTATCCGGCGGGGGGTCGAAGGAGTTTCAGGGATCGCGACGGGGCCGATTCTGCCCGCACTTGCCATCACCGCACCTCCGCAATTGCCGCCGCAAGCCGACTGAACTCGTCGCCGCGATTCATCTCAGTGACTGAAACGAGGAGCGCGTGGGAAAGTTCGGGGTAGTCGCCGCCGAGTGCGACGCCGGCAAGGATTTGCTTGCGCTCGGCCGCTTCCAGAGCGGCTAAAGGGTTCGCAAGCTTCAATGCGAATTCGTTGAAGAACGGTCCCGAAAAGCGCCGGCGGATGCCCGCAGCCTCCAGCACCGCGGCCGCCTGATGCGCCAGCTCGACGTTTCGCTCCGCGAGCTCGCGGAGTCCAATCCGGCCCATCAACGAGAGATAGACCGTCGCAGCCAGCGCACACAGAGAATGATTGGTGCAGATGTTCGAGGTCGCCCGTTCGCGGCGGATATGCTGCTCGCGCGTACTGAGCGTCAGGCAAAACGCGCGGCGACTGTCACGATCGCGAGTCTGTCCCACCAACCGGCCGGGCATCTGGCGCAGATGGGTCAGCCGCGCGGCCATGAAGCCAACGCCGGGTCCGCCGAATTGAAGCGGCAGCCCGAAACTTTGACCCTCGCCGACCGCGATATCGACGCCAAGTTCGCCCGGTGCGCGAAGCAGACCCAGCGCGATGCCCTCGGCAGTGACGGAAATGGCGAGTGCTCCCGCGCGATGCGTCATTTGAGCAATCGCGCCAAGCGGTTCGATTATGCCGAGCGCGTTGGGATAGCCGGTGACCACGCACAGCAAGCGATCGTTCGCGATACGATCGAGCGCGGATAAGTCGGTCGCGCCGGTCGCGTCGTCAAACGGAACTTCGACGATCTCGAGTCCGTCAAGCGCACTCAGGTAGGTGCGAATGGTTGCGCGATACTCCGGCCACAGCGCCCGCGAGAGTGCGACGACCGGGCGCGTGGGCATCAACCGTCGCGCCATCAGAACCGCCTCGGCCGCAGCCGACGCGCCGTCGTACATGCTGGCGTTGGCGACTTCCATCGCGGTGAGTTGCGTGATCAGCGTCTGAAACTCGAAAATCGCCTGCGTGGTTCCCTGGCTCGCCTCGGCCTGGTACGGCGTATAGCTGGTCGCGAACTCGGCGCGTCCGATGACAGCGCGCACCGCGGCGGGCACGTAATGGCGGTAGTAACCGGCGCCCAGGAAGCTTAAGAAACCCGACGCGCCCGTGTTGCGGGCCGCCAGCGCTGAAATCTCCCGGACCACATCCGCTTCGCTGCACCCGAGATCGAGATTGATTGTCGCGCGCGCGCGCAGGTTCGCCGGCACATGCGCGATCAGGTCATCAAGATGCTTTGCGCCGACGGTCTCGAGCATCGCCGCGACATCGTTCTCGGTGTGTGGCATGAATCTCATGGAATCAACTTATCCTCCGCCCGGCTCCGCCTCCACTTCACCAACAATTCAATCACACGCGCGCAGCTGATGCCGCAGGCGGCTCATCGCGCCGATAGAACGGTCGCGGCACGATGGTCGCCCGGGCTTTGCGCTCGCGAATTGCAACTTCGAGCGATTCGCCCACGGCCGGCATATTTTTCGCGCCTGCGACCGCGAGATATGCCATCGCGATCGGCCGTTGAATCGACGGCGCGAACGTCCCGCTCGTCACCACGCCGGCCTCATCGCCGTTTCGAAATACTCGGTAGCCCTGACGCGCGACCATCCTGCCATCGTCGGTCTGCAGCCCGACCAATGTTTTCTTCAGCCCCCGGTCGCGTTGCGCGGTAAGGGCTGCCGCGCCGATGAACGGACGCCCCAGCTTTACGAAGGCCGCCAGGCCCGCTTCAAGCGGCGACGAATTGCGATCGAGTTCGTGACCGTACAGCGGCAGCCCGGCTTCGAGCCGCAGCGTGTCACGCGCGCCCAGCCCCACCGGTTTGGCATCGACGCCGGCGCCGGCGTCGAGAATCGCTTCGAACAATCGGCGCGCGCCGGCGTTATCCACGAACAGCTCGAAGCCGTCTTCGCCCGTGTAGCCGGTGCGCGCCGCAATGCAAGTGATTCCAGCGATTAGTCCGCCGGCAACGCCGAAGCGCGCGACGTTGGCGATTGGAAAATCCGCCAGCGTTGCCAATATCGCGACGGCGCACGGTCCCTGAACTGCGACCAGCGCGGTGGCCTCGCTCACATCCTCGAACTTCGCCCGCCCGCCGTTGAGTTCCGCGATCCATTCGCGATCCGTATCGGTGTTGGATGCGTTGACGCAGAGCATGTAACGTTCCGGTCCGAGTCGATACACGATCAGGTCGTCGATCGTCCCGCCGTCCTGCGCGCACATAATCGTGTACTGCGCGTGGCCTTGCTTGAGCCGCGCCGCGGAATTGGTGAACGCCCGCTCGATTGTGCCGAGTGCGTGCGGTCCGCTGATTTCAAACTCACCCATATGACTCAGATCGAAAATTCCCGCCGAATTGCGGACCGCAAGATGCTCCTCGATGATCCCGCTGTAACTGACGGGCATCTCGAAACCAGCGAAAACCGTCATCCGTGCGCCGAGTTTTTGGTGAAGGTCGAACAGAACAGTACGCTTGGGCGCATTCATCAGCGGCAAAATCCTAACAGACGCTTTTGAGCCGAACGAGGCAACCGCGCGTGATCTACCAACAACCGCCCGACTTCTTTCCACAGCGCCTTGCTCGACGCTATCCGGTGCTATAATCGACTGATACCCGATGGCTGCAATCATCATGGATGGCCGGGCGCTGAGCGCGCATCTGATGCCGGAGTTGCGCACCCACGTCGACGAGCTCAAGCGCGAGTTCGGATGCACGCCATCGCTGGCGGCGATCCTGGTCGGCGACGATCCCGCCTCACGCCAATATGTAAAGAACAAGCAGCGCGTGGCGGGCGAACTTGGATGCGACAGCCACACGGTGCGGATGCCGTCGTCGCACGCGACCACCGACGCGTTGCTCAGCGTGATCGAGGAACTCAACGCCGACGCGCGCGTCAATGCGATACTGCTCCAGTTGCCGATCCCGGATTGGGTCGATCGCTTCCGCCTGTTCGATGCGATCGCGCCCGAGAAGGATCTCGACGCCATCGGCGCGTCCAGCGTCGGGGGCTTTTATCGCGGTCAGTGGGGACGCTTTATCCCGTGCACTCCGCGCGGCGTGCTCACCCTGCTCGACTACTACAAGGTACCCGTCGAGGGTGCGCACGCCGTGGTTATCGGGCGCAGCGATATCGCCGGCAAGCCGACCGCGCTGATTCTCGGCGGGCGACTGCGCAACGCGACGGTTACGTGGTGCCATCGCCACACGCGTGATCTCGCCGCCATTTCCCGCGAGGCCGACATCCTCATCCCGTGCGTCGGCGCCAACACCGGCCGGCCCTATCTGATCACGGCGGACATGGTGAAGCCGGGCGCCTGCGTGATTGACGTTGGCTTCAGACGTGTCGGTCCCGGGATATTCATCGGCGATGTAGATTTCGAAGCGGTGAAGGAAGTCGCGGGATGGATTACGCTCAATCCGGGTGGCACCGGTCCCATGACGGTGCTCGCGCTGATGCAGAACCTGATCGACGCGACGCGCTATCAGCTCGGATTGCAACGAGCCGCATACTCCGTCTGAAACGATTCTGGGTGTGCGCGATCCGCGTAATCCCCCATCATTTGACTGCCGGTGTGATTCGGTAAATCGCGAGATGCGGCTGCCGATATGTCTCGACCACACGAAAACGATTCGCGTCCGGCAGCTCCGGCTTAACCTCATCGCGATCCTTCCAACTGACCAGCCATCCGCCGCCCGCCGCCGATACCCGCTCCTCTATAGTCAGTCGCGCGGCCGCGGCGTCAAATCCCGGAATAGCTATTCGCGGATTGGCTCCCTTGAAGTAGTAATTGAATGGAACTGAGTAATAGCCAAATGGAAATCCACCATTGGGGACGTTTGCCGTGTTTCCGTTCGAAACGAACCCCGATTCAAAGAAAACTGGATCTGATGCCCCGCCTGCCGTTACTTGCCCGGCGAAATCTCGCCACGGCTGCGGCTTGGAGCGCGCGAACGGCAGCATGATCAAGCATGCAAGCGCGAAGCCGGCGGCCAGCAGATTGCGCCACTTGACGCTCCACGCGCCGATCAATCCGGCAATCAACAACGACGACGCCGCAATCCCCGGCGCAAAATAGCGCGGATTGAACATCGGATGTAGGATCACCGACCCGACGATGAATGCCAGCGCGGGCAGTGCGATCCACGCCACCAGAAACCGAATCGGTTCGTCGCCATCTCGTTCCACTGTGCGACCGAATACCAGCCACAAGGTCACTAAAGCCGCGACCAGCCCAGCGGCCACTTTAACCGCAAGTGGGTAGTTGTATGGCGGACCCAAATAGTCCAGCCAATGCCCATAAATCATTTGCTGACTCTGTCGAATCGCGTAGGGCAGGTAGGGGACGAACAAAGCGCCCGCGACAATTATCGCCATCCACGCGATCGTGTCGCGTCTGCCGCGCGCAAGATCGCGCAGCAGTATCGCGGCCTCCGCACCGAGGATCATTAACCCGGCCATGTGCGTGTAAGGCATCGCAGCGCCGAGAATTCCGCAGCCGATTCCACCCATGATGCCGGGCCGGGACCGCACTCGCAGCAGCGTCAGCAGATGCGCGAGCGCGATCGCGATGAGCATCGGGTACATTCGCGCCGCGTGCGCGAACACCACCGCGAACGGGTTGAATGCCCACATCGCGGCCGCCGCCAGCGCCGTGCTCTCGTCGAACATTTCGCAGCCGAGCGCGAACACCAGCGCGAGCGTCATCAGCGAAAAGATCACCGACATCGAGCGCAGCGAAATCTCACTCAGCCCGAATATCTGCGTGTAGTAATGCAGTACGACGTAGTAAAAGACCTGCTTGCCGGGATCATGCAGCACCGGCGTGCGAACGATCGCGCCGATTCCCGGTTTTGCCGCCGCCCACGCGCTGTAAGCCTCGCTCGCGCCGAAGGCATTGGCGCCAAGATGAAACGAATAGATCAATCCGGCGGCGACGAAGATCGCCGCGAAGATTTCAAGCGGCCGGCGCGACGGTCTATCGCCCGATAACGATTCGATTGTCGCAGATCCGGCTTCAGTCATCAGGATTCCCTTGTCCGCCCCAGCGCGAGATATAGCGGATTTCGCGCGCGCGCACGATCTTCCTCGGTTCGCGCGTGCCCGGCCGCCGCCGCGCGCAGTCCATTGACTATCACGCCTCGTGCTGGCGTAACTGTTCACAGTCATGTCCGAGTTTCTCGAGTCGGTTCCCGGAGTCGGTGCGCAGAGCGGGGCCGCGATGACCCTGCCACCGATCGAGCGGATCCGCTTCGAGGTATGGGCGCTCGCGTGGCCCGTGATTCTTTCGTTCGGACTCGATTCGATTCTCGGCCTTTCTTCGATGCTGATGGTGGGGCGGCTCGGCGCGAGCGCGGTCGGCGCGGTCGGACTCGCCATGCAAATCCTGGGTGCGGTGCGTGCCGGGATAGCGGCGGTCGGTACCGGCACTGTCGCGCTGGTCGCGCGTTATATCGGTGCGAACGATCGTGACAGCGCCGAGCAAGTGCTGAAGCAGTCCGTCGTCTTCGGCGTATTGGTTTCGACGATCATCGCGATCCCCGTAATAATTTTCGCGCATCCGCTGATGAAATTGTTCCAGGTCAAGGGCGAGATGGCCGAGATGGGTGCGCGTTACCTGCAGGTCGTGATGCTGTCGGAGCCGTTCCAGGGAGTCTTTCTGATGTGCGCGTCGGCGTTGCGCGGCGCCGGTGACACGCGCACGCCGCTGTGGATCGGCGGTATCATCGACGTGCTCGCAATCTTCCTCAACTACGTGCTCATCTTCGGCAAGCTCGGATTTCCCGTGCTCGGCGTGGACGGCTCGGCCGTGGCGACCTTGCTCGCGATCGCTTTCGGCGGGATTTTGTTCTTCTACGCGTTGTCGATCGACGGGATGGTGCTCAACTTCCGCTGGAAGGGGCTGTGGCCCGACTTCGGCCTCGGCAGGCGAATCCTCAGCGTCGGAAATCCCGCCGCCATCGAACAATTGTTGATCCAGTTTGGCTTTGTTGCCTACGTCGGATTCATTGCGCGTTACGGCACCAAGGAAATCGCCGCATATTTCATCGGTGTACGAATCCTGGCGCTGTCGTTCCTGCCCGGCTTCGGATTTTCGGCCGCCTCCGCGACTCTTGTCGGTCAGGGCCTCGGCGCGGGCGACCCGAAGTTCTCGCGCAAGGCCGGATGGGAATCGACCGGCATGGCGATAGTGATGATGACCGCTATGGGCTTGGTGTTCATCGTCTTTGCCCATCAGATCGCGGCGCTCTTCATCGACGACAAACAGGTCATAGCGTACACGGCACAATTCATGTACGCGCTCGCTGCCGCGCAACCGCTGATGGCGATCGATTGGACGATCACCGGCGCGCTGCGCGGCGCCGGCGATTCGCAGTTCCCCCTTTACGGTTCGCTGGCGGGCTTTTACGGAATGAGGCTCTTTCTCACGATTCTCATTTGGTACCACGGCGGCAGCATCATCTGGATATGGTGGTCTCTGCTCGCCGACTACGTCGTTCGCTCGACGGTGAAAGTCTGGCGCTTCCAGAGCGGCAAGTGGGAAACCATCGAAGTCTGAAGTCTGATTTCGCCTGCGCTTGTTGACGCTCCCATCGCCATCAACTGGACGCGGCGCCCGCCGCGCGTAATCCTCTTTCCGTGGCACGAGCGCATCAAGCGGCCGAGACGCTGGAGGGCATCCTCGATCAGGTCCTGTTCGTTAACGACAACAACGGCTATTCGGTCGCCGTCGTGGTCGTTGCCGGCGAACACGGCGACTCCCGCCGCGTCACGGTGGTTGGAAATCTTGCCGGTCTGGAAGTTGGCTCGACCATCCGCGCTCAAGGCGGCTTCGAACAGCATCCGCGCTTTGGCGATCAGTTTCACGTAGTCGATTTCGAAACGGTGCGGCCCGCCGGAGCGGTCGCGCTCGAACGCTACCTCGCTTCGGAAATAAAGGGCGTCGGCCCTGCATTTGCGCGGCGAATCGCCGAACATTTCGGAGACTCGCTCGGCGAGGTGCTCGACAACGCTCCCGAACGCATGCGCGAAGTTTCCGGCATCGGAGCCGCGGTCGCGCTACGAATCGCGGCTGCATGGCGCGACTCGTCCGGGCTGCGCGAGCTGACGGTCTTTCTGCGCGGGCACGGCATGGCTGCCTCGCACGCGCGGCGCATCCACAAGTTCTATGGCAAGGACGCGCTCGACGTCGTACGGCGCGATCCGTACGTACTCGCGCGCACCATTCATGGCATCGGATTTCGCACCGCCGACGCCGTCGCCGAGAAACTCGGCATCCCGCGCAACTCGATCCAGCGCGCCCGCGCCGCGGTCCTGTACCTGCTCGAGCGCATGTCCGACGAGGGCAACGTCTATTCGCCCTTCGAGTATCTCGAAGGCCAGTTCCGCACCGCGCTCGAGATGGAGCCCGAGCTGGCGCGCGGGGCCGTCGATGAGCTGGCCGCCAGCGGCGAGGTGGTCGTCGAAGAGGCGGACGATCACACCGCCGTCTATCTCGCACGCTTGCACGAAGCCGAAGTGAACGTCGCGCGCCGAATCGCGGAATTAAACGCAGGCCGCGCAATGAACAAGGAGCTGATCCAGCGCGCCCTGGATGCGGCCGTGCGAAGCTCCGAACTCGAACTGTCGCCCGAACAAAAGAGCGCGCTCCGATGCGCCCTGGCCAGCCGCGTCACTGTTATCACCGGCGGTCCCGGCACCGGCAAGACGACCCTGCTGCGCTCGCTGCTGGTCGCCCTCGCCGAGGCCGGTTTGAAGCCGACGCTTGCCGCACCGACCGGGCGCGCGGCTCGTCGGCTCCAGGAGGCATCAGGCCGCGACGCAAAGACCATTCATCGGCTGCTCGAATACTCACCCGAGAGCGGCGGCTTTGTCCGCGGCAAGGAATTTCCGCTCCGCACCAACTATCTGATCATCGATGAAGCCTCGATGATGGATGTCGAGCTCGCCTCGAGCCTGCTATCCGCGCTGATGCCGAACTGCTCGCTGCTGCTGGTCGGCGATCGCGATCAACTTCCGTCGGTTGGCCCCGGCAGCGTCCTCAAGGACGTGATCGCATCCGACTTTGTGCCGGTCGTCCAATTGCAGGAGGTTTATCGACAGGCGCGCCGCAGCCTGATAGTCGCCAACGCGCATCGTTTGAATCGCGGTGAATTCCCGCAGATCTCCAACGACGCCGAAGGCGACTTTTTTTTCTTCGAGCGCAACGCCGCCGAGGACGTGCTCGCGACGATCAAGCAGCTCGTGCAACAGCGGCTGATTGGGCGATTCGGAATAAACGACCCGCGCGAAATCCAGGTGCTGACGCCGATGAATCGTGGTCCGCTCGGCACGCACATTCTCAATCGCGAGCTGCAAAGCCTGCTGAATCCCTCGGGACGCGAACTCCGCGCCGGCGATCGCATTTTTCGCGAGGGCGATCGCGTTATCCAGTTGCGCAACAATTACGACAAGGACGTCTTCAACGGATCGATCGGCAGGATTCTCGCGATCGACTCGGACAAGGCGCGCGTGAGCGTCGCGTTCGAGGAGACCCACGCCGAATACGACCTGTCGGACCTCGACGAGCTGGCGCTCGCCTACGCGATATCAGTGCACAAGAGCCAGGGCAGCCAGTATCCCGCGATCGTGATGCCGATACATTCGAGTCACTACCTGATGCTGCGCCGCAATCTGCTCTACACGGCGATCACGCGCGCCGAGCGGGTATGCGTCCTGGTCGGGACCAAAAGCGCATTGCAGCAGGCGGTGCGCAATCAGGATGAGCGTCTTCGCTTCTCGCGCCTGGCCGCGCGATTGCACGTGGCCTAGGGAACCTCTGCACAGGTGGTTGAGCGCAGATCGTTTGGAAAGTGAGTCATGAAAAGTATCGCTGGAGGTGAGAACTCTGTAACGGTTGTTGCGCGGGAAGCGGCCGCGCGGGATTACTCGGA
>NZ_JBEKBF010000027.1:0-25579 GCF_050015535.1 Binatus soli (SeqCode)
GATTTTGCCTCAAGACTTCCGCTCGACACGTTCAACTTCAACCGCCTATGCGTCTATCGCGGCACCCCGTTGTGGCAGGAATATATCCGCCGCAACCTGGTCGACGAGGCCCGAGACTGGTTCAAGTTTTTCAAGTGCTCCGAGATCGATCCGACCTGCATCCCGGGCGCGGTGATCAACCGCGAGCGCAGCGCGGGCTTCCGCAGAATATTCCTTTACAAGCTGCTTCATTATCCGCTGCAGACCGTGCGGCTCCTGCGCCGCTTCACGCGCTTCATGGCGATGCGCGACGTGGCTTACCTGATTCTCAAGCCCTTCCTCGGCAAGCCGCGCGGGCCCACGGCGGCTGAGACCCTTTCGCGCACCGTCGAGCATGCGGAGCTTAAGGACTCGGCCGCGGCCCTGACACAAGTCACCGACGCGATGTTCGAGCAGGCGATTGCCGAGTCCCAGGCCGAACGGGCCCTAACTCAGCCCGGATCATGAAGTCCGCAGAAATCGCGGGCGCGCAAGCGGCCCGATGACCGTGCTGGTTTTGGGCGCGCTGATACCCTTATAATAAACTGATTATTCAGCCGAATGGCGGTATTATGCTCCATCAGGTGAGTGGCGCAGGCGGGTTGGGCGTGGTGGAACTGGTGCTGGGCACGGGCCCGGTGGTGGCAGCCGTGTTGTGGGTGCTGGTGGCGTTTTCGGTCGGCAGTTGGGGTATCATCCTTTACAAACTGATTCAGATTTCGCGGGCGCGGGGCCAGTCCGAACGCTTCATCGCGATCTTCTGGGAATCGAAGAACCTCGCTGCGATTCACACCGCGAGCGTCGGCCTCAAGCGCAGCCCGGTCGCGCAGGTTTTCCGCGCCGGCTACCAGGAGCTCCTGCAACTCACCCGCGCCAAGCGCCAGGCGGTCGGAGCGGAAAGCGGCTTCTCGACCGATCTCGGCGGAATCGCAAACGTGATGCGCGCGATGAAGCGCCAGGAAAACGTCGAGCTGACCAAGCTCGAGTCCGGCATCACCTTCCTCGCCACGACCGGTTCGACGTGCCCGTTTATCGGACTGTTCGGCACGGTGTGGGGAATAATGACGGCGTTCCTGGGCCTGTCGGCGTCTCATACGTCGAGCATCCAGGCAGTCGCGCCCGGAATCGCCGAGGCGCTGATCACGACTGCGGTCGGCCTGGTCGCGGCGATCCCGGCGCAGATGTTCTACAACTACTTCATCGCGCGGGTGCGAGTGCTGGCGACCGAGATGGATAATTTCACGTCCGAATTTTTGAACATCGCCGAGCGTCATTTCCTTTCGTAGGCAGCATCGCAATGGCATTCGATTCAGGACAGCGCGGGCAGATGGTTTCCCAGATCAACGTCACGCCGCTGGTGGACGTGATGCTGGTGCTGCTGGTCATCTTCATGGTGACGGCGCCGATTATTCAGCAGGGCGTCGAGGTCACGCTGCCCAGCGTCAAGGCCGAGGCGCTGCCCGGCAAGGAAGAGCAGTTCGTCGTGTCGATCACACGCGACAGCCAGATTTATCTCAATGACGCAAAGCTCTCGGCGGATGACTTGACCGGCAAGCTGAAGGCGATTGCGCAGGAGCGTCCCGACCGCCAGGTTTTCATCCGCGCCGACGACCAAGTGCCATACGGCGAGGTGATCCGCACGATGGCGGCGATTAAGGCCGCTGGAATCGAAAACGTCGGGATGGTGACGGAGATGCCGGCGGCGAACGGGCCCGACGCGGGCGCGAAGTGAGCGCTGAGCGTGGCATCGCGGGACCATAACGGTGACGAGCAGCCGTCGCGAATCGGATATTTCGCGGCGGTCTTCGTCTCCGCGCTCGGGCACGCTGCGCTGTTCGCGACGGTGTTCTTTATCGCGCCGCGCTTTTTGCATCCCGAAGAAGCCGCGCCGCCCGCATACACGGTGAAAATCGTCGATAACATTCCAGCCGGCGACCTCGGAACGCATCTGCCGCGCATCAATCGGCACCCGGCGGATGAAGCGAAGGAGGCGGCGCCCAAGCCCGAAGAATCGAAGGTCAAGACCGAGCCGCCCAAAACAGAACTCGCGCTTAACGACGACAAGAACGCGCTCAAGATAAATGCGAAGGCGACCGACCCTCCAACCGCGACTCCCACGCCAGAGCCAACTATCGAGCCGACCATCGCGCCAACAATAGAAGCCACGGCAGCACCGACGCCTGAGCCAACGCCACAGCCTACTCAGGAGCCGACGAAGCACGCGAAGCCGAAGGCCACGCCCGGCAAGGCGTCGCGCAATGCGCCCAAGTCCGAATCGACGGCGGCAAAGGCAAAGATCGCGGCGACGCCGAGCGTCGAGCAGCGGCTCGCGATGCTGAGACGCGGGTTGCTCGCGGAGCACGTCAAGGAGCTGGCGAAGAACCCGCCTGAAGATGAAGATGACGACGATTCCGCGGACGACAGCGCTGCCAGCGGTCCGGCAGGGGGAGGACCCGTCGTCGCAAGTAACGCGAGTGAAGGAGCGGGCTACGGAGTCGGCGCCGGCAAGGGCAGCGTCGGGATTCTACAGGACCCGGAATTTATCCTGTACTATAAGACCGTGCAGGAACAGATTAAGAAGTCGTGGACGTTTACCGGCGGATCGAACGATCTGACCGCGACCGTCAATTTCGCGATCGGCCCCGACGGTGCGCTGACCGCCGTGAAGATTGGCACGAGTTCGAACGACTCGGCGTTCGATGATTCCGTGATTCGCGCGATTCGCCGGGCAGCGCCGTTTCCCGCGCCGCCGGAAAAGTTTCGCGACCAGTTTTCTTCCGGGATCAAAGCCTTGTTTCAGCTCGGCGAACTCAAGTCCTGAGGTTGCGATGCGGCAGGAGGTGCGGATGAACTTTTTCAGTGTTTGTTTTTTCAGTGTTAGAACATGAAGCGGGGGATTCAAGTTTGCGCGATCGCGTGCGCGATTGTTGTGGCGTCGATGACAGGCCGGGCCGTCGCGCAGCCCGCTGGTGGAGGGCCGATCACAATCACGATCGCGGGACCCGGCTCACAGCTCTCGACGATCGCGGTGTCGGGGCTCAAAAATCTCGGCGGCGACGACAACCATCGCGTTGGCAGCGCGTTTGTCGGCACGCTTCGGCGCGACCTCGAGCTTTCGGGCTATTTCAGAATTATCGATCCGCACGCGTACATCGAGGATCCGCAATCGTCGGGCTTCGAGCTCGGCCAGTTTAATTTCGCCGATTGGCGATCGATCAACGCCGACTTTGTCGTCAAGGGTTCGGTCTCCGCCAGCGGCCCGGACGTGAAGCTGACGGCCTTTCTATATGACGTGGCGCAGCAGCGGCGCATGATGGGCAAGAATTACAGCGGCGACGCGGGTGACGTGCCGCGGATGGCGCGCCGATTTGCCGACGCGATCCTTGAAGCTGCGACCGGGCAGCGCGGTCCGTTCGATTCCAGGCTCGCACTCGTCTCGACGCGCGGCGGTCGTTTCAAGGAAGTCTATACGCAGTCGATAGACGGCCAGGACGTGTTCAAGCTGACCGGCAATCCGACGATCAATCTGTTCCCGAGTTTCGATCGCAGCGCGCGCTACGTGCTGTATCTCTCGTACAAGAGCATGGCGCCGGCGCTTTATCTGGCCGACCTCAAGGAGCAGCGCGAAGCCAAGCTCGACAGCCCGCACGGCCGCGTGATCGGCGGAACGATCTCGCCCGACGGCGAGCGCATCGCCGCCGCGATCGAGCGTGACGGCGCCACCAATCTGTATCTGATCACGCGCGAGGGCGCCGAAATTCGCCAGCTCACTGACACCAACGGAATCAACGTCAGTCCCGCGATTTCACCCGACGGCGCCACGCTTGCGTTCACGTCGGATCGCTCGGGCTCGCCGCAAATTTACGTCATGAGTCTGGCGGGCGGTGCGCCGAAACGATTGACCTATAGCGGCGATTACAACACCACGCCCGCGTTTTCGCCCAAGGGCGACAAGCTCGCGTATCAGAGCCGCAACAACGGACGTTTCGACATTTGGACGATTCCGGTCGGCGGCGGCGAACCTGTGCAAGTGACGGATGGCAACGGCTCCAACGAGTATCCGAGCTGGTCGCCCGACGGACGCTATCTCGCGTTCAGCTCGACGCGCGGCCACAACTCGCGAATCTATATAATGATGGTCGGCAACCGGAAAATTATTTCCGCTTTGACGGAGGGTGATGGTAATGATTCCTGTCCAGCGTGGTCGGGGTGGTTGGGTGAGTAGTCATTCGACATTGGCCAAGGCGATGGCGATTGTGAGTGTTGGGGTGATGCTGGCGATTGCAGGATGCTCATCGAAGAAGCCGGCGCCGATAAATGGCGGCGAAAACAATCCCGGCGGAAGTCAACTTGGTGAAAATGGGGTTGGCAAGGGCGGCGGCAACTCGCTCGAGGACTGGAAGAACGGAAAATTCGGCGCGCAAGGTCCGCTCAGCGACATTCACTTCGCGTACAACGAGTACACGATTCAAGAGCAGGACGGCTCCGTGCTGAAATCCAATGCGAGCTGGCTGCAAGCGCATCCGCAGACGCGGGTCCAAGTCGAGGGTCATTGCGATGAGCGCGGCTCCGAGGAATACAATATCGCGCTGGGCGCCAAGCGCGCGCAGGCCGCCAAGGATTACCTGGTGACACTCGGAATCGGCGGCAGCCGAATCTCGACAATCAGCTACGGCAAGGAGCTTCCGCTCTGCACCGAGCACGACGAGAGCTGCTGGTCGCAGAACCGGCGCGATCACTTTGCGGTAAGTGAAAACAAGGAATAAGAGCGTGCGAAAAACGAACTGGCCGATCGGCGCCGTCGCCGTCTTTGCCGCGGCATTCGCGCTGGCGGGATGCGCCGACCAAGGCGACCTGCAGCAGCTCAATCAAAACGAGTTCACGCTGCGCGGGATGATCGCGAGCGACCGCCAGCAAATCAACTCCCTGAAGCAGCAGATTCAACGTCAGAACGATCAGATCGAGGAGCTACAGCACAGCGCCGCCGGCGCGGGCGCCGCGGGCGCGGGCGGCGGCACGACGTTGTCGATGAACGATCGAGTCGCGAGCCTCGAGGCCGAAGTGAGAGCATTGCAGGCCGGGATGGCGGCGGCGCCCGGCGCGATTCCTCCTCCCGGCGCGCCCGCAGACTCCGTCGGCGCGGCGCCCGGGCCGGGAATGGCGTCGGCAGAGGGACCGTCAGGGGGTCCGGCGCCGCCCGCCGCGCCCGCCGAGATCGCTCCAACCTGGCCGAGCGAACTCGATCAGGAAATTGCCGACGCCAAGACTTCGAACGAGCCGGGCGTGAAGATCTATCGCGAAGGCCTCGACGCGATGAAGGCCGCCAAGTATCCGCTCGCGGTTGCCAGGTTCACCAAGCTGCAGCATGCGTACCCGAAATCCGCGCTGAGCGAGCCCGCCGAATACTTCGCCGCCAACGCGTTGTTTGAAACCGGCGGTTACGACCAGGCGATTTTGCAATTCAACGATCTCGTGATGCGCTTTCCCAAGGGCAAATACGCCGGCGCTGCCTTGCTGCGCGAGGCGCAGGCATTTGTGAAGCTCAACGATCGAATCGACGCGCGCCTGACACTGCAGAAGCTGGTCGCCGATCACGCGGGAACTCCGGAAGCGGAGGCCGCGAACACGATGATGAAAGACCTCGCGAGCGATTAAAGGATCGCCTTCGCGCACGATTGAATGGAAATAATCCGCGACTTGGAAGCGCTCGCGCGCCATCCCTACCCGGTCACCGCGATCGGTAATTTCGACGGCGTTCACCTCGGACATCGCGCGATCTTGAAGGCCGCGATCGATCACGCTCGGACGGCCGGCGGCACCGCGTTCGCGCTCACCTTCGATCCGCTGCCCGCCAAACTGCTCGCTCCGGCCCGCGCTCCGCGGTTGATTCTGGCCCCCGATGACAAACTCGAACTGCTGCGGCTGTCGGGCATCGACGGCGCGATCGTGCTCAACTTCACGCTCGAACTGAGCCTGCTCTCGCCGCGCGATTTCGTGCGCGACTGCTTGCGCGGAAAGATCGGCGTGCGCGAAGTGGTCGTCGGGCACAGCGTAAGCTTCGGCCACAATCGCGCCGGCAACGCGGCCATGATGGTCGAACTCGGCCGCGAATTCGGTTTCGATACGGACGTGGTCGGGCCGGTCAAAATCGGCGGCATCAAAGTCAGTTCAACCAGGGTACGCGAGTTGATCGGCGCCGGCGACCTGCGTGGCGCCGCCAGGCTGCTGGGCCGTTACCACTTTCTAAGCGGCCCGGTCGTGCGCGGGCGCGGGCGCGGACGGACGATCGGATACCCGACTGCGAATCTCGACTGCCAAACGGAATGCATTCCGCCCGACGGTGTTTACGCCGCGCGCGTCATCCTCGGCGATGGCGCCTACCCGTCGATCGCCAACATCGGGATGCGTCCGACATTTTCGGAGAGCACGCGATCGATCGAGGCGCATATCTTCGATTTCACGCGCGACATCTACGGGACGCGAATCAAGCTCGAGCTGATCGAACGAATCCGCCCCGAGCGCAAGTTCGACAACGCCGATGCGCTCAAGGCGCAGATCGCTCTCGACCTGAGCAAGGCCCGCGAGATCCTTTCCGCGGCCTAGTCGCGCGCCCCGGCCATCAGCAGGCCCAGCCGTTCGGGATCGCGCTCGCCGGGATTCGTCTCACGGATTTTTCCGCGGCTGATAATCAGCAGCCGCCCGCATATCGCAAGCAACTCGTCAAGGTCGCTCGAAATCAGAATCACCGCGCCCCCGCCGGCAGCGAAAGCGAAGTCGAGAATCGTGCGATGGACTTCGGCGGTTGCGGCCAGGTCGAGGCCGCGGCAGATATTGTGCGCGACGATGACTCGCGGCCGCGACGCGATCGCACGCGCTACTTCCAGGCGCTGCCGGTTGCCACCCGAAAGCGCGCTGGCGAAGGTTTCAGGACCGGGCGCGCGAATTCGAAATCGGTCGATGAGTTCGCGGCAAAGATCGATTGCGCGCGAAGTGTTCAACCATCCGTGCGATGTCACCCGCTCCCGGAGCGGACGCGCGAGAATCAGGTTTTCCCACAGCCGCATATCGAGGATGAGTCCGTCGAGGTCGCGATTTTGCGGTATCACCGCCATCGCGCCGCCTGACGGCCCCTCATGCAGATTTATTTTCCCACTGCTCGAATGGCGTGCGCCCGCGAGCAATTCGACGAGTTCGGTCTGGCCGTTGCCGTCAACGCCGGCGATTCCCACGATCTCGCCGGCGGCGACGCTAAACGAAAGCCGGTCGAGAATCCGGCGACCGCTATGATCGTCGAGGGTCAGGTTTTCGATTTGGAGCACGGGATCGCCCGCATGCGACGGCGTCGCGGACGCGGCAGGCTGAGTCTCGATTTCGCCAATCATCAGGCCGGCCAGTTTCTCCTCGCTGGTCTGGGCCGGAGTCGTGCGGGCGACCACGCGGCCGCGGCGCAGCACGGTGATCCGATCGGCGACTGCGATCGCCTCGGCAAGCTTGTGCGTAATCAGCACCACGATTCGGCCCTCGCCGCGCAGATTGCGCAGCAAGTCCAGGAATGCGGTCAGTTCCGAAGGTGCGAGTACGCTGGTCGGTTCATCGAGAATCAGGACCCGCGGGTTGAAGCTGAGCGCGCGCAGCACTTCGAGCCGAACGCGCTCGGCAACTGAACGATTCTCGACGGTGGCGGCGGCCGGCGGCATTTCGAACCCGAGTTTCGCGGCGAGCGAGCGCGCACGCATCGCGATAGCATCGAGATCGAGCGCGCCGGCGTTGGTGTCGAAGCCGCCCAACGCGAGATTTTCCTCCCACGTCATCCGCTCGAACAGCATCGGGCTCTGATGCACCGCCGCAATTCCGGCCGCCAGCGCCGCGCGCGGTGAGCCTGCCTGCAGCGGCCGTCCATCGAGGATGGCTTCGCCATGGTCGGCGGCGAGCGAGCCGGCCAGCACGTTCATCAAGGTGGTCTTGCCGGCGCCGTTTTCGCCGACCAGCGCGTGAATCTCGCCGGGCAGCGCTTCGAAATCGACAGCGTCGAGCGCGAGCGTACGGCCGAAGCGCTTGGTTATGGCGTTGGCGCGGAGCAACTAGGCGGCGCTCACGCCGTAATGGATGCGCACATATTCGAGCGCGGCTTCGCGGGTTTCGAGCGCGCCGTCGAGTTGATGGTCCTCGACGTCCTTCAAAATTTCCTTGAAGCGCGGCCCGGGCGTAAATCCCAACTGCTTCAGGTCCTCGCCGCCGATTAAACGCGGCGGACGAATCTCGGCTGCGGTCATCGTCGTCATCGCGCGGCGGCAAAAGTGCCAGAAGCCCAGGTGCGAGCTCGACGCCATCGCGTCCATAAACGCGACTTCCATCAATTCGTCAAACCCGTCTTCCGCGAGCATTCTCTTCAACGTCGCCGGGCGCATCCGCGGCGCCATGCAGAGCTTCAGATGATTCTTCACCAGGTACGCGACCCGCTCCTGGACCGCGCGCGAGCGCTTCAGCCGCGCCATGATTTCCGCCGCCTTCACGGCGCCATCCTCGGTGTGCCCGTAGAAGGTGACCTTGTCGCCGGCGACCGCACGGCATTGCGGCTTGGCGATGTCGTGCAGCAGGATTCCGAACGCAACGGTCTCGCTGCATCCGGCGGGAAGCATCGCGACGCCGATCCGCGTATGGGTGTACACGTCGCCCTCGGGATGGAAATTTTCGGGCTGCGCGCATCCGGGCATCAGGACGACTTCGGGCAGGATCAATTGCATCAGGCCGCTGTCCATCATCAGATCCATCGCGCGCGCGGCGGCGCCCTCGGTCATCATCATCACGATTTCTTCGCCGATTCGTTCGGCCGCAATCGAAATAATCGTCGGCGCGGCGCGTTTCATCGCGGCCCAGGTCGCAGGATCGATCGTGAAGTTGAGCCGCGCGGCGAAGCGGGCGGCGCGCAGGATGCGCAAATGATCCTCGTCGAACCGGTCGTACGGATTTCCGATCGCGCGGATGATTCCGGCGCGCAGATCGCGCATCCCGCCGACCAAATCGATCAGGCGGTCGGCGATCGGATCGTAAAACATCCCGCCGATGGTGAAGTCGCGGCGGATCGCGTCTTCCTCGATCGCGCCGAAGCGCACGGACGAGGGCCGGCGTCCGTCAGCATATTCGGCATCGGCGCGGAACGTCGCGACCTCGAACAGGTCCTCGTCGATCAGCACGCCGATTACGCCGAACCTCGCCCCGACCGCCACGGTGCGGTCGAACAGTTTCTGCACAACCTGGGGACGCGCGTCGGTGGCGACGTCGTAATCCTTGGGCTCGACGCCGAGGATTCGATCGCGCACACATCCGCCGGCGAAGACGGCGCGAAAGCCGGAATCGACGAGACGGCGAACGATATAGAGCGCCTTTTGCTCTTTGTCGCTCATGGGCGACTCTCCAACCGCGCATTTTATAGCGGCGCGATTGGGAGGCGCCATACGGGGGGAGCGGCTAAATGGATGAGTTCGTCAGGATGCGTACTTCGCCGATTTTTTCTTCGGGGCGAACTGCGTGCGCGCCAGGCGTTCAGGCTGCTTCCTTGCCGCTGCCCGAGTATTCCTTTTTATAGACGCGCAGCAGAGTCGCAAACACCGACATAATCGCGGGGCCCAGGAACAGGCCAAGCGGTCCGTACGCTTCGAGCCCGCCGAGAATCCCGAGAAACAGCGCCATAGTGGGCAGGCCCGTGCCGTGCTTCATCGCCAGCGGCTTGATGAAATTGTCGATGACCGCGAGCGCGATCGAACACCAGATGACCAGGCCGACCGCCGGCGACCAGCCCGACGCAAAGCCCAGGTAGAGCGTCGCGGGAATCCATACCAGTGCAGTGCCGCCGATTGGCATCAGTCCCGCGGCGGACGATGCAATCGCCAGGAACAGCCAGTACGGCACTCCGAAGATCAGCATGCCCAGGCCGATCGTCACGCCCTGCAGCACGGCGCACAGCATCAGGCCGCGCATCACCGACGAAAGCGTCGTGCGCAGCGTATCGAAAATCGCCTTCTTATCATCTTCATGCAGCGGGGTCAGGTCGCGCAGGCTGCGGTAGTAGTAGTCGCCGTCGCGCAGCATGTAGAAGAACGCGAGCAGCGAGATTCCGAAGTCGACAATGAACGAGACGACGTTTTTCGCGGCGTTGGTCGCGTTCCTGGCCACGTAATCGCTGGTCATCTGCGCGGCTTGCAGCGTGAGCTTGGGCAGCTCCTCGTCGAGCTTGTAACCGCGTTCCCCCATCCGTTTGCCGACCCATGCGCCGAATTCGGTGTTAACCGCCCAGTCGTGCAGCTTCGTCACGCCCCCGCTATTCACCATTTCCGTGGCCTGCGCATAAAGCGCCTGCGCCTCAAGCACGAGACGGCCCGAGGCCCAAATTGCCGGCAGAACGACGCCAAGCCCGATGACGACGCTGATGATCGCCGACGACAGCGATCGCCGCTTGACGTACTTTTCGACTTCGATCAGCGCGGGATGCGCCATGAATGCGAGCAGGATTCCCCACGCCAATGGCGTCAGGAACGGCAGCATCAGTTCGTACAGCTCGTAGGCCATCACGGCCAGAAAGCCGAAGAAGAAGAGCTGCACTATGCGCTCGCGATCCATTTTCTTAAGCCGTGACGTCCCTCCGTGCGCGCGCGGTACTTGGCGCGCAAGCTTAGCAGATGCCCCCACTACGGTCGCCTGCCGGCCCACGGTGAATCGGGCCGCGCGATGCTTCGGTTGCCCGCGCGCCCAATATCGGTTACCGTTTGCGTTTGCTTGAAGTATCCAGTCAATACCCCTCGCCCGTGAAGGCACGTAGCTCAGTGGGAGAGCGCTTCCTTGACACGGAAGAGGTCGGCGGTTCAATCCCGCCCGTGCCTACCAGGTCCGTGCCCACAGCCACGCGCGCGAATTTCGCCCCGCCAGTTCATTTCATATGCGCCTGAAGTTCGCTCTTTATCCTGCCATGATTAGAATCTTCGCTTGATGAGTTCCAAAATAACTGTAACGTTGAACGGCGAATCGCGCGTCGTGCCGGTTGGCACTATCGTTCGCGACGTACTGAACGGGATCCCAAGCCGCGATCTGGTGGCCGCGCGCGTCAACGGCAAGGTCGTCGATCTCACGCGCAAGCTTGAACACGACGCCTCCGTCGAGCCGGTGCTGGCCGACTCGCCCGAGGGTCTCGAGGTAATCCGTCATTCAACGGCGCATCTGATGGCGATGGCGGTGCAATCGCTCTATCCCGGCACACAGGTGACGATCGGCCCGGTTATCGAGGACGGCTTTTTCTATGACTTCGCGCCCGCCACGCCGTTCACACTCGAGGATTTGCCGAAGATCGAAGCCAAGATGCGCGAGCTGGTGAAGGCCGACCACAAGATCCAGCGGACTGAAGTGTCGCGCGAGGACGCTATTCGCAAATTCGCCGCGATGGGCGAGAAATACAAAGTCGAGATAATCCAGGGCATCCCGGACGATCACGTGTCGATCTACAGCCAGGGCGACTGGATGGATCTCTGCCGCGGACCGCACGTCCCCTCGACCCGCTATCTCAAGGCATTCAAGCTCACCAGCGTCGCCGGCGCGTATTGGCGCGGCGACGAGCACAACGCGATGCTGTCGCGCATCTACGGCACCGCGTTCGCCGGCAAGGAGGCGCTCGAGGAGCATCTGAAACTCGTCGAGCTCGCCCGCCAGCGCGACCATCGCAAGCTGGGCCGCGAGATGGGCCTCTATATCTTCGATCCAATCTCGCCGGGCTCGCCGTTCTACCTGCCCAAGGGCGTCATCATCTTCAACGCGCTCGTCGACTACATGCGGCGACTGTACCGGCGCTACGGCTACGACGAGGTCGTCACGCCGCTGATTTTCAAGAACGAGCTTTTCAAGACCTCGGGGCATTGGGAAAATTTCCGCGAGAATATGTTCCTCTCGCCGGATCCCGACAGTGAGACGCATACTATCGATACCGGCCCCGACGGATGGCATCACGGCTATGGGCTCAAGCCCATGAATTGCCCCGGCCATACCTTCGTGTACCGCGCCGAGAAGCGCTCGTACCGCGATCTTCCGCTGCGCTTGGCGGAGTTCAGCCGGCTGCATCGCGCCGAACGCTCGGGCACGCTGCACGGCCTGATGCGGGTGCGCGCGATGTCGCAAGACGACGCGCACATCTTCTGCAGGGAAGATCAGATCGAGGACGAAATCACACTGAATCTCCAAATGGTTCGCGACGTTTACGGTGCGCTGGGTTTCGAACGCGTCGAGTTCAAGCTCGCGACGATGCCGGAGCAGCATCTCGGCACTGAAGAGCAATGGCGTATGGCCGAGGCAAAGCTCGGCAACGCAATGAAGCGCAACGAAATCGCGTACGAGATAAACCCGAAGGAAGGCGCCTTCTACGGCCCCAAGATCGAGATTTACGTATCCGACGCGCTCAAGCGCAAGTGGCAGGTCGCGACGATACAGCTCGATCCCAACATGCCCGAGCGCTTCGACCTGACGTACACCAACAGCGCCGGCGCCGAAGAACGTCCCGTCATGATTCATCGCGCGATCCTGGGCTCGCTCGAACGCTTCATAGGCGTGCTGATCGAACATACCGGCGGCGTGCTGCCCTTGTGGCTCGCGCCAGAGCAGGTGCGGGTGCTGTCGCTTAGCGAAAAGGTCGAGACCTACGCCAACGAAGCCACCGACCTGCTCAAGCGCGAGGGATTCCGCGCCCATGCCGACATCCGCAACGAGAAGCTCGGTTTCAAGGTTCGTGAAGCCGAACTCGCCAAGGTGCCGTATATGATCGTGGTCGGCGAGCGCGAGGCCGCCGATCGATCGGTATCGCTCCGGCTGCTGCGCGGCGCGAAGAGCAATGCGATGCCGCTTGCGGCGCTTGTCGAGCTATTAAAGAAGGAGCCAATCCCGGCTTAGGAAGTTCATCCGGCCACCGAGCCGGAGGAGGTGCTTTATCCGAAGAGATTTCAGAACCCCGCCCTCAAGGGAGCCCGCGATTCGCGTCAATAACCTGATTCGCGCTCAAGAAGTTCGTGTAATCGACGCCGACGGCAGCCAGATCGGAATCCTGCCCCTGCGCGAGGCGATCAAAGTGGCGGAGAGCCGCGGCTTGGATTTGGTCGAGGTCTCATCGACGGCGACGCCCCCGGTATGCCGTGTCACCGACTTCGACAAGTACCGGTACTCGCAGAAGAAAAAGTCGCACGACTCCAAGAAGCACACCATCAGCATGATCAAGGAAGTGAAGATGGGGTCGGCGACCGGGAAGCATGATGTGGACTTCAAAGTTAACCACATCAAGCGCTTTATCGGTGAAGGTCATCGTGTTAAGCTCACGGTTTCGTTCCGCGGCCGCGCGATTACCCATCCGGAACTCGGACGGGCGCTGATCGAGAGAATCATCGCGCAGGTTACGGACATCGCGCAGGCCGAAGGTACGCCCCGGATGGAAGGACGTAACATGTCCGTGCTGCTGACGCCGCGATAGGCCGGAAAAGGAAATTACAGGGAACAAGCAAAGCGACCATCGTATGCCGAAAATCAGGACCAGCCGTACCGCCGCCAAGCGTTTTTCCGTGACCAAGAGCGGCAAGGTCAAGTTCAAACACGCGTATGCCCGCCATATGTTCTCGGCCAAAAATCCGAAACAGAAAGCGCGGCTCCGCAGGACCGGTATCTTGGGCAAGGCCGACGCCGAAAAAGTTAAGATAATGATGCCGTACGCGTGAGTGCGGCCAACTAAAAATTAACTCACCGGATATCTACCAAGGAAGGATTTCACTACTCCGATGCCTCGCGCCAAAGGCGGACCCAAGACGCGCCGCCGTCATAAGCGTCAACTCAAGCTCGCCTCCGGTTTCGTCGGTGGGCGCAAACTCTACCGCCAGGCCCGCTCGACGCTCGAAAAGGGCCTCACCTACGCCTATCGCGATCGCAAGCAGAAAAAGCGTGACTACCGCACGCTCTGGATTGCGCGTATCAACGCGCTCGCGCGCGAAAGCGGAATCTCGTACAGCTGCCTGATGAACGGGCTCAAGAAGGCGGGCGTCGAGGTCGATCGCAAGATGCTCGCCAAGCTCGCGCAGGAGCGCGACGGATTGTTTACCGAGCTGGTGCGCACCGCGAAGAGCGCGCTCGGCTTGCAAGCAGCATAGAGCCGCGCCGTTCCAAGCGCCGCGCACCAGGAACCATGTGGGTCATTCGCCCACGTGGTTTTTTGTTTTTGGTTTTTCGTTGCTGCAACATTGCACGACGGATGAATGGCGAGACTGAGCTGGATGTGGGGAAGACCACGATGAGAGAACAACTCGAAGAAATCAGGCGCCGCGCGATCGCGGAACTCGCCGACGACGCCGGCGAAGCGCAAATCGACGCGGTTCGCGTGCGCGTGCTCGGCCGCTCGGGTGAGCTTACGGAAATCATGCGCGGGATGCGCGAGGTCCCCAATGCGGAGCGGCCCGCCATCGGCCAACTCATCAATCAGATCAAGCGCGAACTCGAAGCGCGCATCGAGACTCTGAGCGAGAAACTCAAAGCCGCGGCGCTGACCAAATCGCTTAATGAAAAACGCCTCGACGTGACGCTGCCCGGCATGCGCATCACGCGCGGCCACATCCATCCAATCACCGACATTCTCGAAAAAATGCTCCAAATTTTCGAGTCCATGGGCTTCGAAGTCGCGATGACCCAGGATATCGAGGATGACTTTCACAACTTCGCGGCGCTCAATTTCCCGCCGCATCATCCCGCGCGCGATATGCAAGACACCTTCTACCTCGAAGGCGGGATGCTGCTGCGAACGCATACCTCCAACGGCCAGATCCGCGTGATGGAGAAACGCCGGCCTCCGTTGGCCGTCGTTTGTCCCGGGCGATGCTATCGACGCGACGACCTGACCGTGCGCAGCTCGCCGATGTTCACGCAGATCGAGGGTTTCATGGTCGATAAACGCGGGCGCATCACGATGGCGCATCTCAAGGGCGTGCTGACCGAATTCGCGCGCGCGTTTTTCGGCACGACTGCGGTCCGTTTTCGCGCCAGCTATTTTCCATTCACCGAGCCGAGCGCCGAACTCGACATGCATTGCATTCTCTGCGACGGCGCCGGATGCCCGGTCTGCAAGCATTCCGGATGGACTGAAGTGCTCGGCTGCGGAATGATCCACCCCAACGTGATGCGCGCGGTCGAGTACGATCCCGGCGAGTACCAGGGCTTCGCCTTCGGCATGGGCGTCGAGCGCACGGGTCTATTGAAGCTCGGCGTTGACGACCTGCGTCTGTTTTTCGAGAACGACCTTCGCTTTTTGAGCCAGTTCCCGGTGCTCAGCGGAGGTGTGCGATGAAGCTTCCGCTCAGTTGGCTCAGAGACTTCGTCAGCATCGACGCGCCGGTCGAGGAAATCTCGCGGCGCCTCAGTTACGCGGGATTAGTTGTCGAGAATGTCGAAAAACTCACGCCCGGATTCGCACGCGTGTTCGCCGCCAGGGTGCTCCACGTCGAAAAGCATCCCAACGCGGACCGGCTGAATCTTTGCGACGTGGACGCGGGTCAAAAAGGCCAATTCAAAGTCGTGTGCGGCGCGACCAACGTGAAGGCCGGCATGGTGGCGCCGCTCGCTCTGGTTGGCGCGCAGCTTGGCAAGCAACCGCCGCTGGAGGCAGCCGTCATTCGCGGTGTGCGTTCCGAGGGCATGCTCTGCTCAGAGCGCGAGCTCGGCCTGTCGCAGGATCAGGCTGGAATCCTTGCGCTCGGCGCGGATGCGCCGCTGGGCGGCGACGTGGCTGCGTATTTGCACCTCGACGACACCGTGCTCGATGTCGAAGTCACGCCGAATCGAGGCGATTGCCTGTCGGTTCTCGGCCTGGCGCGCGAGGTCGCCGCATTGTTCGCCGCCAGACTGCGCGCGCCCAGGCTCCGCGCGGCGCATTCGGCTGGCTCGCCCGACGGAGCGCGCTTTTCGCTTTCGGTTTCGATCGATGCGCCCGATCTATGCCCGCGCTACGCCGCGCTCGCGATGACCGGAATCAAGATCGGTCCTTCGCCGGCCTGGCTCAAGCGCCGGCTGGAACTATGCGGGATGCGCGCGCTTAACAACGTCGTCGATGCGACCAACTACGTGATGCTCGAACTCGGCCAGCCCTTGCACGCGTTCGACTTCGGGAAAATCGCCGGCGGGCGGATTATTGTCCGCCGCGCCGGCGATACGCGCGAGTTCGTCACGCTCGACAACATCCCGCGCGCGCTCGATTCAAACGATCTGCTGATCGCCGACAGCGACAAGCCGCTCGCAATCGCGGGCGTGATGGGCGGCCTCAACTCCGAGGTCGGCGATTCGACCGGGACTATTTTGCTCGAGAGCGCGTACTTCGAGCCGATGACCATAGCGCGCACGGCGCGGCGCCTGGGTTTGCGTAGCGAGGCAAGTTACCGCTTCGAGCGCGGCATCGATCGAGCGGGACAAGTCGGCGCGCTGATTCGCGCCGCCGAATTGATCCGCAGGATCGCGCGCGGACGCGAGGCGTCGCCGATCGCCGACTTCGAGCCGCGCAAAGCCGAGCCGCGCGAGATTGCGCTCGACCTCGGCGCGATGGAGTCGTTGCTTGGCGCCGCGATACCGCCGGCCGTCGCCAGGAGCCGTCTCAAATCGCTCGGCGCGCAAGTGAGCACGCGCGCCAAGGGTATCCTCGCGGTCGTGCCTCCATCGTTCCGCTCCGATCTGGTCGAGCAGGCCGATCTGATCGAGGAAGTCGCGCGGCTCGGCGGTCTCGAGGACATTCCGGCCCTGCTGCCTGAACGCGTCACTGCGCTGGCTCCCGTCAATCGCGAGCGCGAGTTCTTGACGGGCACGCGCGAGGTGATGCTGGGATGCGGCCTGACCGAGGCCGCCACCATCGCGTTCATCGCGCCCGCCGACAACGCGCGCTTTTCGGGGATTCAAGCCGCGACGCGGCCGATCAAAGTAACCAACCCGCTGTCTGCGGAGCTCAGCGAGCTGCGCGTGAGCCTGATGCCGGGCCTCGTCACCTCGCTCAGGTTCAATTTGAACCGCGAGGCCCGCGCCTTTCACGCGTTCGAAATCGGCAAGACCTTCCGCATGCACGGCGACGTCGCGACCGAGCGCCATCATCTCGCCGCCGTCAGCTACGGAGCTTACGCGCTCTCTGCAATCGGCGAGCACAGCGTCACGGCGGGATTTTTTTCGATCAAGGGAATCCTCGAGACGTACCTGGAAGCGATTGGAATTTCGCCGCGGGTGGCGTACAAAACTCTCGACAGCGCCGATGCGCCATTCCTCCATCCCGGCCGCAGCGCTATCGTTACGCTCGACGACGTGGCGATCGGTTTGATTGGTGAGTTGCATCCGGCGGAAGCGATGCGCCTTGATCTGAACGATCCCTGCGCGGTCTATGAACTTGACTTGAGCGGTCTCATTGCCTATGGTTTCTCGCCGCGCAAAACTTTCCAGCCGCCGCCAAAATATCCCGCCATCAGGCGCGATTTGGCGCTGGTGCTGGATCGAAATTTCCCGGCGGATATGGTACTCAAAACCATTCGGGAATGCGGCGCGTCGCTGCTGGAAAGCGTCGAGGTCTTCGACGTGTACGAGGGGACCGCGGTGGCGGCCGGGAAAAAGAGTGTGGCGTTGGCTTGTCGTTACCGTGCAAAGGATCGCACGCTGACCGATGAGGAGGTTAACCGCATTCACGCCGTGTTGGTCGAGCAGGCGCGGATGCGATTAGGGGCGGAGTTGCGGCAGTAAGCGTGCCTAACGCGAGCGGGTGGGGGTCGTTACGCCGCAGGGCATGACTAAAGCCGATCTTGTAGAGCTGATCTACGAGCGGGTAGGCTCCTCCAGGAAGGAAGCCTGTGAAGTGGTCGAAGCGGTGTTTGCGATCATCAGGGATTCGTTGCGCCACGGTCAGAAAGTGAAAATTTCCGGCTTCGGCACCTTTCTCGTCAATCAAAAACATGCGCGCCGCGGGCGCAACCCGCAGACCGGCGAGCCGATTACCATAGATTCCCGCCGCGTCCTCTCCTTCAAGCCCAGCCAGGTGTTGAAGGAGCGGGTTAACGACGGCTCCAAGCCGGCGCTATGACCCCGATGCCACGCCAGCCATCAGTTCGGCGGCGAAAACCCACGTCCGATGCGCGCGCCACGATGTCCTTGTTCCCCGAGCGCGGGTTGAAGATCGGCGAAGCGGCGCGCGCGCTGGGCGTCGAGACCTACGTGCTGCGTTTTTGGGAAACCCAGTTCCCATTTCTGAAACCCAGGCACACGCGCACCAAGCATCGCTTCTACCAGGAAAAGGACCTCGACGTGCTGCGCCTCATCAAGCGCCTCCTGCACGATGAAGGCTTCACGATCGTAGGCGCGAACAAGCACATCAAGGAATTTGGCATCGACGCTTTGATGACTGGCAAGCCCGTCGCGAAGCCGGCGTCGTCGTCATCGGAGCGCGCGGCTGCGCGGGCTGGGGAAATCGACGGTCAAGCGCGCCGCGTACTCAATGAGGTCCGCCGCGACCTCCAATCGATCCACAAGATTTTGAAAGACTGACCCGCGCGATCGCGCCAAACCTCGCGACGCGGACGGATGGAGTCTGAAAAAACTAGTCCGCGATGCGTTCTTGCGAGGCCAACTGCGCGCCCGCCGGCTTGCGCCCGGCGGCCGCAGCTTGCGCGCCCGAAGCCTGACGGACCAGTACCCCCAGCGGCGCGAGATTCAGCTCGGTTGCGCATTCCTCAGTCGCGCGATGCGCGATTCTTCCCGATTCTACCATTTCGGAAACTAGGCACACCGCGCCAGCCATCGTGAGCGCCCCCAAGCCCAGCGCCATCTCAGGCAGTCCCGCTATCGCCACAACTGCCGCACTCAGCGCGCCCGCCGCCAGAGCCAGCCTGCTGATTCGAGTGGACTTTATCCGCGCCAGTACGTGGTTGGTGACCTTGCCCGCCTCGTGCTCTTCGTCGGCGGTCTTGAGCTCGATTCGCGTCCACGGATTCGGCCGCACTTCCAGGTCGTAGTCGTTCCACCCCGCATCGACGATCGCGCCATGCCCGCTGCGCGCGAACAGCTTCAGCATCCTGTCCATCAGGCGGTCACGCGTGATGCTTTCGTCGTTCCAATAGTCCAGCCGGATCGTACGTCTGAGCCAGTTGATGGTTGGGCGTTGGCGCACGCCGTCAGCGCCCGCGAGTCCCGTCAGGGCTTTCGCCCGCGTCTTGTAGCGCGTCATCGTTCGCACCATCGGCCCCGTGTAAGCGAGATACGCGATCAGAAGTCGCGCGGTGAAACTTTCGTGAGATTTTTCCAGCGGCGCATGCCACGCATAGTACAGCGCCCAAATCGGCCCCAGCGCGAGCATCGCAGCCGCGGGAATCAGCGGCGCCCCAAGTACTATCGACGCGGCTAGCGCAATCGCCGAAAGCACCGTCCACTCGAGCGTCTGCGGGATAACCTTGGCCAGCGTAAGTCCGGGATCGAACAGCGTCTGCGCACCTGCGGTTGCAGTCCTCCACAGCACGCGTTTGCGGCTCCCGCCCGGAATCGTCCGCGCCAGCCCCGGGATCGTGCCGCGCCACGCGATTTGGCCCATCACGTTGAAGCGCTCGGGATAGCGCCGATGCAGCATCGCCTCGGCGCGTCCATAGCCGCGCTGCTGTCCGTAGTAAGCCTTGACCGTGTTGCGCCGGAAGTGCCAGACGAAGGCCGCCGGCGAGAAGCCGAGCTTGAAGCCCGCGTCGAGCATTCGCCAGCATATGTCAACGTCGTCGCCCGCGGACGTGAACTGCGGATCGAATCCGCCAATCTTTGCGAGCGCCGCCTTCGAGAAGAGCATGTTGCAGCCTGCCAGGTGCTCCGCTCGATCGTCGGCGATCAGGACGTGGCACGGCGCGCCCGGCGATGCGGCGCAACTGGCTTCGATCCGGCCGTCTTCGTGCGGCGCGTAGTTCGGTCCGCCGCATCCGTCGAAATTGCCTTCGATCATCGAGCGGACCATCAGCGTCAGCCAATGCGGATCGACGACGCAGTCCGAATCGGTGTACGCGATTATTTCGCCGCGCGCCGCCTGCATCCCGACGTTGCGCGCGACGCTCAGTCCCTTGTTGGGCTGGCGAATGAGACGGAACTCCGGAAAGTCCATCGAGATGTCAGCGGTGCGATCGCGTGAGCCGTCATCGACGATGACTACCTCGAAATTCGGGTAGTCCAGACGGCGCAGCGACTCCAGGCAATCCCGCATGGTGCGCTCCGCGTCGTACGCGCAAATCACCACCGACACCATCGGCGCCTTCGGCGGCCGCGGCGGGCAGGCGCCATTGAGCGTCACGAACGGCATCACATCCGACGCGCGCATCATGCGCACGCCAAGCCAGTCGTGAGAAACCGGAGCAGGAACCGGCGGAGCAACCACGCCAGCCGCACCCGTGCCAAACGCCACTGCTACCGCTTCGTCCTGCCCCGGCGATGCGTCTTTGAATTCGATCACCACCGGCCGCGCTTCCGCGACGTTATGCAAGGCAACGACGAAATCGCGAATCTCGACCGGCTCGAGCGCAGGAATTTCCGCGTAAAGAAAATCTTGTTCCAAGATTGAAAGTGCGAGGGTTTCCGGCCGCACCTTTATTCCGACCATCGCCTCCGGCGCGCGTCCCTTGATCGTCTTCACGACGCCGCGCACGCGCCGCCGCGCTTTTTCCAGTCCGCCCGCACGCAGCGCGTCCTGGCCGATTTCGCAATCGAGGAGGTAACCGACCAGGGCAGGATGCCTTCCGAGAATGTTTGCCGTACGCGCAATCCGCGAGACCACGGATTTCCATCCGCGGCTGCGGGTAAGCTCATCCGCGGCGATTCTCAACTCGACCATGGCGACCAGTCCCGACTGGGCCGCGATGTCCAGGCAGGGCTGCGACTGCGCCTCGGTCAGCACCACGCCGGTCGTGTGCGCGGTTCTGAGATTGTCGAGCCGCTTTCTTAGTTTGAGCTTCTGAGTAAAATCGAGCTTTGCGCTCACGTCAGCGAGGCGCATCGCCTTGAAAAAGAACTTCTGTCCTGCGCGGGAAAGGAACTTACCGTGTGGGGTTACGTGTTGTTGTTGCGCAGGACCGGACTTGATAAGCATGGATGTAGGTGTCCTCTCGATGAGGACCTAAGTGCCAAAGCCATGCCACCGGAAAAATCCAGCGATTATGGGGCTTTTTCGGCGAACGCCCGCCTCGCACAAACCAATTGGGATGAGCCCTGTACGATTTGCGCCTCGGGCACGGACTCGGAGCGAACAGTTCGCAGTGTGCAAAATCAGGCAGAATGCCGCCCGAATAGACACGCTAGATTGGTTATTTTGCGAATGTTATCCTCAGTTGGTTGACACATCAACGCTGAAATCCTCTTGCCGGGTTTTACCGCAATGAAACTATTGCTCGCTTGTGGATGCTCCAGACCACCAAAGTTCAAACGACACCGTGAACCAACCGACGCGCCAATTGAGGCCACGCCCGAAGAACTACAGGCGATAAGGCAGCAGCTGGCTGAGATCGAGCAATCGCTCTCGCGCCTATGGGGTCCGACAATTTGGAGCCGCACGCCCGAGTGCCTCCAGATCCGCACCGAGGCCGCCGATCTGATCGACCGGCACTTCGACGGCATCGTCGACCAGTGGGTAGATGCGGTAACCGTCATCTTCGACGGTCACGCCCAATACGACGACAAAGTGCGCAAAGCCAATATGGTCAATGCGCTCATCCGGCTGGGCGATCATCTGCGCGATCCCGACGACATTTGCACGTACGTTTATCTGCGCAAACATTGCCAGGAGGGGATGCTCGCGCGGGCCAAACCCTCTCAGTTCAACACTATCCACATCGCTCTCAAGCAAGTAATTCTCAATCACGTAAAATCTTCAATGACCGGTCCCGCGATGGAACGGGTGCGCGACCTGGTGGTGGCGGCAATCGACGAGCGGCGCCTGATGGTCTCGCAGTTCTACATCGAATCGCGCGAACGGTTGCTGCGCGAATCCGAAGAGAAGTACCGCAACACGATCGACCACGCGCCGGATCCGATGTATGAGATCGAACCGTACACGTGGATCGTGGTCGGGATGAATGCGGCCGCCCAGCAGCTCCATCGAATGGTAGCCGACCAAGGGGACGAAACGACGGAGACGATCGGACATCCGTTGCCGGATGCCGTACCGCCGGAGATAAGGGCAAAAGTGCTCGAGAACCTGGAGGCGGGCGTGGTCCCGGTTTTGCGCCAGGGATCGACGAAGATCTCGGAATTTCCGATCGGGCCGTTTTTCTTCGACGTAAACGCCGCGCTCATCACCTACGGCAACAAGCAATTCGTCCAGATGATCCTGCGCGACGTGACGCAGCGGCACGACATGCTCGACTCGCTCATCAAGGCCGAGCGATTGGCCGCAGCGGGCACCTTCGCGGCGGGCGTGGCGCATGAGGTGAACAATCCGCTGGCGTCGATCTCATCGCTGGTTCAATCGATCCTGACCGGCGAGAACGACCCCCAGCGGCGCGCCACGCTGCACACGATCCTGTCCCAGATCACGCGCATCTCGAGCACGCTCAAGGACCTGGTGAATTTCGCGCGACCGACCACCGCGCAACGCAAGCCGGTCGACGTCAACGGCCTGATCGCCGAGACGCTGCGGCTCATCAGCTACAACACACGCTTCAACGGCATCCGGATCGAACCCATTCTTGCTCCCGATCTGCGCCGCGCGTTCGCCGACGACAACGAAATTCAGCAGGTGCTGCTCAATCTGCTCTTCAACGCCGCCGACGCCTCCCCCGCCGAGGGCGCCGTGATCAAGGTGATCACCGAGAACCAGCGCGCCGGACAGGGCGCGGACAAATCGCGCCGGGTGGTTATCAAGGTGATCGACAACGGCATCGGAATTCCGCGCGAACATCTGGAGCGCGTGTTCGATCCATTCTTCACCACCAAGCCTGCGGGCGCCGGGGTCGGACTGGGACTGTCGCTATGCCAGCGCATGATCCTGTCCAATCAGGGCACCATTCGGGTTGATAGCGAGGTCGGCCGCGGCACCGCCGTCACCGTCACGCTGGCGGCGGCCGCCGAGGATTTGGTACGGGCGGAACAGGCAGCGAGCATGGCGGCGTCTTGAGAATCGAAACGCGATGAACAACGACGCTTCATGGACCGCGCAGGAACGCGGACCTTACCGGCTGCTGATCGTCGAAGACGAACCCCTGATGCGCTCGATCATCGTGCAGCTCGCGCGCAGCGAAGGCTACGAGGTCACGGAGGCGCCGGCCGCGGAGGTCGCGCTGCGCATCTTCGAAAAAGAAAAAATCGATCTCGCGATTCTCGACCTTAACCTGACCAGCGGCGGCAACGGACTTGATCTGCTGCGCAAGATGCGCGAACTCGACCCCGAGGTGATGGGAATAATCGTCACCGCGTACGCCAGCGTTGAGTCAGCCGTCGAGGCGCTGCACCAGGGCGCTTACGATTACATCACCAAGCCGTTTGCGAACGATCACCTGAAAAAGGTGATGCGCAACGCGCTCGAGGGCAAGGCGCTGTTCAGGGAGAACCGTTTTCTGCGCCAGGAACTGCGCGAGAAGTACCGCTTCGAGAGCATCATCGGCAAAAGCGACGCCATCGAAAGCGTGTTCCGCGTCATGGAAAAAGTCGCGCGCACCGACTCGAGCGTGTTGATCAGCGGTGAATCGGGCACCGGCAAGGAACTGGTCGCCCGCGCGATTCATTTCAGCTCCGATCGCGCCAACAACCGCTTCCTGCCGATCAATTGCGGCGCGCTGCCCGAGAACCTGCTCGAGAGCGAACTGTTCGGCTACAAACGCGGCGCGTTCACGGGGGCCACGCAGGACAAGGTGGGCCTGCTCAAGGCCGCCGACAAAGGCACCGTCCTGCTCGACGAGATTGGCGAGTTGCCGCTCGCGCTGCAGGTCAAACTGCTGCGCGCGCTTCAGGAGCGCGAGGTCTACCCGCTTGGCGCCAACGATCCGGTGGCGTTCGATGTGCGGGTGCTGTGCGCCACCAATCGCGACCTGGAAGCCGAGGTCAAGGCCGGCCGCTTCCGCGAGGAACTGCTTTACCGAATCAACGTCATCAACATCAACCTGCCCGGTTTGCGCGAGCGCCAGGACGATATTCCCCTGCTCGCCAACCATTTCCTGCGCAAGTACGAAAAGTCGATGTCGCGAACCACGATGCGCTTTTCCAAAGGCGCGATGCGCCTGCTAATCAACTACGCGTGGCCGGGCAACGTCCGCGAGCTCGAAAACGCCGTGGAGCGCGCCGCCATTCTGGCCGAGACCGACGTCATCCACTCGCACGATTTGCCCGAGAAGCTCAGCAGCGCGTCGCCCGTGATAGCGAGTATCGAGAACACGGGGCTCACGCTCGAGGAGCTTGAGCGCGAGCATATCAAACGCGTGCTCGACAAGGTCGAAAACGACAAGGTGAAGGCCGCGCAGGTGCTGGGGATTCACCTCTCGACGCTCTATCGCAAGGTCCAGCGCTATCACCTCGACGGCGACAGCCCCGTGCATCAGGAGCCTGCGCGCTCGGCGTGAGGGCCGGGCAATAGGCGTGGCAATCCGGCAGTCAAGGATATAGACTTCTCGATGGGCCGACTGGATGCGCGACCGGCCCGGAGAAAAATATGGATCTGTTTGCGCCAACTCACCTGCTGATCATTTTACTGATCATTTTGGTCATCTTCGGGCCGAGCAAGCTCGGCGATGTCGGCGGCGCGATGGGCAAAGCGATTCGCGACTTCAAGCGCGCGATGAACGAGCCCGACGATGCCGCCAAGACCGTCGCGAAGACCGATGACGCCAAGGCGACAGAGGCCGTAAAACCCGACAAACTTTCCTGACCCGCCCCGCTTCGCTGACTTTCCCGGATATTCGCTCACCGCGCCTGCGACGGCGCGCGTCATGAACGCGCGAGATACCACCAACATCCGGCTGCGGTGAGTTTCGTTGGCACGGCGGGCTCCCTGACCCGCGCCTCGGTGACGTACAACCAACTTGTCCAAACTTGTCCAAAACCGTCCTGACGACATATAGCGTCCGCCAGTCCTCCAGCGTCCGGCAGTCCTCCAGCGTCCGCCAGTCCTCCCGGCGGCGCTGGAAAGGCAGTGGAATAGACCCGCCTGGGAATCTTGCACCGCCATGCCGTTTGGAGTACACGCAAGAATTAAAATCGGAGCGTTAAATGCAATCGCGAGAATTGTGAACGATTTGAGCGGTATAAAATTTGCTTACTTCACAGGCCGATGTTTTTAGAAAGATTAATAAAAGGGCATTTTCCCAAGGCTCACAAGGCCGCCGCCGAAGGGCCCAAAGCCTTGATGGCTCTTCTGGATACGGTCCCATTGCCTTTTGGACACACAATTGTCCCGCTCTTTGGACACTTCGTCGTTGTGATGAGCATGTGTAACCGCCGGCGGTAAGCCGCTAAACGGGCGTTTTGCCGACGGCAGGCGCCCGAAATGGAGACGGCAAGATGGAGGGGGAACGCAGCTCGCGAAAGTTCTGGG
>NZ_JBEKBF010000028.1:0-22900 GCF_050015535.1 Binatus soli (SeqCode)
AGTAATCCCGCGCGGCCGCTTCCCGCGCAACAACCGTTACAGAGTTCTCACCTCCAGCGATACTTTTCATGACTCACTTTCCAAACGATCTGCGCTCAACCACCTGTGCAGAGGTTCCCTAGGTGGCATATAGGTGGCAAATCAGGCGAAGCTGCCTGAAACTTCATGCACCACAGTGGGCTCAAAAAAGCGCGACAAATCAAGCGAATCGGGGCGGATCGCGTCCCGAGAAGGTTCAGGAAGTTTCAATATTTCTGAATGGCATTCAGGAGGTCGCGCGTTCGATCCGCGTCAGCTCCACCAATAAAATCAAGCACGTAGCATGACGCGAGTGCGCGGGCCGGTAGCCCGGCGATTTGTGATTTATCGAAGCCTCAATCCGCCGGCGAGACCCGCAGCGTCAGCACGTGAGGTCCGCGGAAATAGCGGTCAAACTCGCCGCCGACGTAGTTCCAATTGTCATTCGGATTGAACCACGCGTCCATCGTTGGCATGAACGGCGCGAGCAACAGATTCAAGGCTCCGAGGTCGGGCCGCATATCGAGGCGGACGAGATCGCCGGGGTATAGAGGCCAATGCTCCGATCGGTCTGGAAGCGACGTCTCGACGCTGAAGATCTCAGGCCCTGGCACGCATGCGAACGCATGGAATTTGACTTCACGGATCCCCTGCCTAAGGCTCGCGACCACTATCATCAGTTCGGATGCGCCGGCGAAAGAATCGGCTGGGACCTCGAGCTGCGACTGGCGCACTTTTATCTTGCCCACTGTATAGCTCGCGCACGAGGCAAGGCCGGATGTGGCGTTAAGCGTGTCTACCATATGAAGCGTGCCGTCGGCGTTGAAAAACGAGTGCTCGTAAGTGTCGAGCCTGGGTGTGGACTTCGGGTTTTCGACGTATAGCCGTTCGCTTTCATTATCGTGTTCGCCATCGAGGTATGTGGTCTCGCCCCTGACCTCTTCGATTGAGTTGCCACGCAAGACCATGAAACGCGTAGATCCGATCGTTTGCTTCCCGTCGGGGCTCAAGACCTTCAACTCGAGCGCGCCGAAATCGAAGGCGCCGCTGGAATTCGTCCCGGATGCGGCCGCGTTCCCCCAAACTGCCGCGTTGGCGGCTAGCGACAACACGACCAGCAGCGTCGTTTTCAAAATCCGGCTCCAGGGCTATGGCAGAACTGCTGGTCAGGCACTCCGGTGGACTTCCAATGGGAATTGGGTCGCAGTCGAATTGCGCCCGAATCCCGATTTTGCGGCTCGATGGTGAGAAATCAAGGCCTCCAGAATTTCGGGGACTTCAAACACCGCACGGTTATCGAGGGCTTCTACGCTGGTGCGCAGGCGGAGGAACTGCTCGCGATCCAGCATCGTCGAAACCGCACAGGCGATCTGCCGGAAGGAAGGCAACACTATTCCGAGCCGATTTTGCGCGATCCAATCGGTGTTGAAGCGCTCCTGCACCATCGTCCAGGCGTTGCGCTCGACTATCACCGGGAGACCCATAACGAGCGCTTCGCTGATGCAACCCGGACCCGGCTTGCCGATGAAAAAATCAGCTAGCTGCATGAAGTACGGAATTTTTGGTGTGAAGCCTACACAATGAAAGGGATAGGATAGTTTCATGCTTTCGATATGTTCGCGCAGCCTGTCATTGTGACCGCATACGAAAATGAGCTGGGTCTTCAGCCGGGCGGCTTCGAGTTTTCTCGCGATAGTTGCCATCTGGCTCGAGCCGTAGCTGCCAAACATCACGATGCCCGTCGGCAATTCGGGGTCGAGCCCCAGCCGGATTCGTTCGGCTTCGCGACTTAGCTCCATCCTGCAATAGAACTCAGGGCGCACGATCATTCCCGAGGTGCGAAACACGCGCGTGCGGTCATGTCCCATGGCGATCGCTTGCCTCGCCGCGGTAGCAGTGCCGCAAACCAGGTACTGCTTTTGTCGTTCGATCCAGAAGTGCGGCGGACAGTCGGCCAGGTCAGTAAGAATCGTGACCATAGGAGTTTCGGATCGTGCTTGCGTCGCGTCGGCCTGTCGCAGGCCTTCCAAAATTGCGTGATTGAAATTGGGGATCATCGAGACCACAAGGTCGGGCTGCGAGTCCTGCCAATGGCGCGCCAGCAGCTTGATAATCGTCGGCTCGAGTTGCCGAATCAGCATCTGCATTATCCGCAGCATCGGACCGGTGCCGATGGTAAGACCGTATTTGAGCTGCGAATTGTAGAAGTCTTCCACGCGAACGCCGGTGAGGTGTCGGATCACGTCGGCCGGTTCGAGCAGGTCGCGCAGGTTGATTGGATTGATTTGCCACGAACGATGCTGTTGTTCAGCCGCCGATATCAGTGCTCTTGCCGAAGCGCGGTGTCCACCACCCGCGTCGAAGTAGATCAGGTCGAGTTGTGCATCCGGGTGATTCGTCGATTCGAGAGGATAGGTTGTCACGAACCCAACTCCTGCGACATCGGTTCGGAAACCGAAATGTTCTGGTGTGAACCACTCCAACCGATGACCTGCAGCGTCCCGTCTTGCTCTTCCACCACCGCCGTCTGGTGCTGCACCCAATCACCGTCGTTCACATACAAGATGGTTCCGATCAGCCGATGATCCGAGCGATGAATATGTCCGCAGATCACGCCGTCGGCTTTGTGGTCGCGCGCAGCTGCAAGAACCGCTCGATCGCGAAAATCAGTGAGGAACTCAAAGGCCTTGCGGGCGGGGTAACGGAAATAGTCGGAAAGCGAGCGGCCTTCATCCCGTTCCCGCCCGGGCTGACGATGGTACCAGTCATGGATCCGCTGGGCTCGCGCGTACGCGTGGGCTCCGATAATCGGCAGCAGACGATTTGGATTGAGCGAGCCATCGAACTGATGCCCATGGGTCACGAGCATCCTGGCGCCGTCGGCGGTGGTGTGGATTAAAGAACTGGTGGAAGGGATGGGGCCGAAGAGTTCTTCAACGAGGCTGAGCTTGGACTCGTCATGATTTCCCGGGAGGAATACTACATTGGCGCCGCGCCAGCGCCAGTGCGCGATCTCATTCACCAGCTCCTGTTGAGCCGGACTCCAGTGCCACGAAGGTCCCCAGTTCCATCCGTCTACTATGTCGCCAACGAGGTAGAGGGTCTCCGCGATGTGATGGCGCAGAAAATCGAGTAACGAGCTGGCCCTGCCTGCGCGGGTTCCGAGATGAACATCGGATATCCAAATCGTTCGGTAATATTTGGGTTGAATCATTGCCGTCCTTTTCCTCCATTTTGACTCGCGTTGACGGCAACGCGAGCGTCCCTTCCGCCTGCAACCTGCGACCCGCCGATCAACCTTCACCGATCGTTCCGACATCCCATGTCGGGACTTTACCTTCTGATATGCAATCAGATCGGAACTTCGATAACTATACAATTAGTGAACTGCGGCTGAAGAGTAAGATAGAAAAGAATGATAAATGTATTAGCAAGTTGCTACTTGCATATTAACGCACGGCTACATTCACGATTAGCTATTTGATGCCGTGCGGCCTGCTCTCCGAAAAACCGTCGCGAGATCTATCGCCCAGCATCGAGCGTGCGATCGTGAGGCGCTGAATTTCGCCGGCATCCTCGTAGAGGTCGAAGCGGCGCCGCCGGCTACGCAAGTGATCTTTACTGCGATATAATCGCGCACAGCTTGGGACTATCGCGCGCCAACTGCCGTGGCCCTGACGAATACCGATACTGAGATACGGACATCCGTACAGACTGGGAGATGACCGATTAATGCCGAACAAGCCGCAAATGCTGGAAGGCTACCGGATTCTGGACTTCACCCAGTTCGTCGCGGGGCCGACCTGCACGCGAATCCTGGCTGAGATGGGCGCTGAAGTGATCAAGGTCGAACTCGCGCCTTACGGCGATCGCATCCGCGCCGACGGGCTCAGGTCGCGCGCGCCGGAATTCAAGAACTCGAGCCATAGCACCTACTATCTGCAGCACAACCACTCAAAGCTGAGCTTTGCGATCGCTCTCAAAAAACCCGGAGCGCGCGAGATCGTGATGTCGATGATTCCGCAGGTCGACGTGGTAGTTGAAAATTTCGCGCCGCGCGTGATCGACCGGCTCGGATTTGCCTACAAGGACATCAAGGCAGTCAATCCGAAAATCATCATGTGCTCGATTTCGATGGCGGGGCAGACCGGACCGCTCTCGGTCAAGGCCGGCTACGATTTTATCGGCCAGGCATATGCGGGAGTCACCGACGGCATCGGGCAGGCCGATGGGCCACCCGCGCTGACGACGATGGCAATCGGCGACGTTTCAACCGGCGTCGCCGCCGCGATGGCTATCGGCTTCGCGCTGTTACATCGCGAGCGCACGGGAGAAGGCCAGTATCTCGACGCGTCGCTGCTGGATACCTACTTCCACATGCACGAGAAGAACGTGCCCGTCGTGTCGCTACGCGGCGACAAATTTCGTCCGACGCGAACCGGCTCGTTGCATCCCGATGGTGGCCCCACCGGCATTTTTCATTTCCGGGGCGACCAATATATTCTGATTGTATTGACGCCGCATCAATGGCCGCAGTTCGTGCGCGCGCTCGGGATGCCTGAGTTGGCGACCGACCCGCGCTTCAAGGATGTCCGCGGGCGTCGCGACAACAAGGAACAACTGAGAGACGTGATCGAGAAGTGGCTTACGAAATTTCCGGCCCGCGACGACGCGATCGCCGCGCTCGATGCTGAACGCGTGCCGTGCGCTCCCGTGCTTACGGTCAACGAAGCCATAAAGCATCCGCATCTCAATGAGCGCAGGACGGTTCGCTGGGTCGAGGATCCGATCCTGGGCAAGGTCGCGATTCCGGGTGTGCCGGTGAAGTTTTCGGCATGGCCGGACCGGACAGAAGTGCGTTCGTCGAGACTGGGCGAAGATAACGAGCGAGTTCTGTGCGAACTGCTTAAGATGCCGGCGGAGCAGATTCGCAAGCTCTACGCCGATGGAATCCTGGTCCGCGATCCGACGCTCGAAAGCAACGGGCCGTAGCTCGGAAGAATCCCCGGCGTAAAAGGTGGCGCTATAAGCGGACTTCGATGAGGCCGCGGACTGAATTGCCGAGAAAAATCCGATCGGCCGACGCAAGGTCCGCCACCGTCAACACGCATTCACGCGTGGGCATCGCCTGACTATCGAGCATCCATCTTCGCAGTGTGCCGTCCAGCAGCCCGCATGCGAGCGGCGGCGTAAGGATAGCCGCGCCGCGCTGGATAAACACGTTGGTGCGCGCGCCTTCGGTAACTTCGGCGCGTTCGTTGACGAATATGACGTCGAAGCATCCGGTTCGAGCCGACCAGGCCTTAAGCTCGGCGTCGTACAAGGCGCGGCGCGTCGTCTTATGGCGGATGATAGGGTCCGCGCTCGAAACCGCAATGGTGGAAATCACGGCGCGTGGGATGGGTTCCTTATAACCGGGTGGTTCGATTGGAGTGGCGGATACGGATAGCGTACCGTCCGGCGCCTTCATCAATCGAACCTTCCAGAACGACTCGGCGGACAGGTTGTCAGCGCATCCTTTCAGCGTGCGGACGATCTCGGCCGAGTCGGATGGAAAGCCCAAGCAGGCCGCCGACGCCGCTATGCGCCGCAGATGGTATGGCAGGAGCACATAGCCGGACGACCTCGTCCAGAGGATGCTTTCAATCAGGCTGAATTCCGCGTCAGCAGCCATCTCATCGTCCCTTCACTCGGAGGTCATCGCAATTGCGCGCAGCGGGGCCTGAGCTTTGAGCATCGCCTCCTCGAGCTCGCGCGCGGGTTCCGAACCGACCACGACGGCGCCCCCAACGCCGATCGAAATCGCGCCGTCGGCGACAACGATCGTGCGTATAACAATTGAAAAATCCGCCGCGCCGGAAATCGAAAGGAACCCCAGGGCGCCGGAATAAATTCCCCGCGCCTGGTTCTCAAGGCGATCGATGATCTCCATGGTCCGAAGTTTCGGCGCGCCGGTCATGGAACCACCCGGAAACGCGGCCATCAAACAGTCTATCGCGGTCACTCCCGGCCGCAGGCATCCGCGCACCGTGCTCACCAACTGATGGACGGTGGCGTAGCTCTCGACTTCCATCAGGCGCGGCGCCTCGACCGTGCCGATCTTGCAGACGCGGCCCAGGTCGTTGCGCATCAAGTCCACGATCATGAGGTTCTCGGCGCGCTCCTTTTCGCTGGATTGCAGCGCCCGGCGAAGGCGTTCATCGTCGGCAGGGGTCCGCCCGCGCGGGGCGGTGCCCTTTATCGGCCGCGATTCGACGTTGCCGGCGCAACCGATTTTGACAAAGCGCTCGGGCGACGCGCTCAGGATCGACAGCCCCGGAAAAGTGAGAAAGGCCGCGTACGGCGCGGGGTTGATCGCGCGCAGAACGTTGTAAGTGGCCAACGGCTCGATTCGCGCTTGCGGAAATATTTTATTGGTCAGGCAGATTTCGTAGGATTCGCCGCGCCGCAGCTCGTGCAGGCATCGTTCGATCAGTTTCAGATACTCCGGCGGCGAATGCTGATAGCGCAGAGCTATCGCGACCTCGGGGCGGGCGGGGGCGGGCGCGGCAGGCCCGGCCGCAAGGCGGCGCAGATGCGCCTCGATCGCATCGAACCAGCGCCCGCTTTCGTCGGCGCCATCTCCGACGGGCGCCAGGCAGATCAGATATGTGACGGCGGCCAGGTGATCGATTGCGATCAGCCGGTCGGCGAACAGGAAGTAAGCATCCGGAGTGGCCGATTTGTAGGCGAAGCCGGCGCCGCATTCCCGCTTCAGTTCATAGCCAAGGTAGCCTACAAAACCGCAGGTAAAATCAAACGGCAAATCGGCAGGAGCAATGCGCACCTGCTCAATAAATTCCCGCAGGTACTCAAACACACTTTGCTCGATCCGGCGGATCCCTGATGAATCGGCGATGCTAAGTGCACGACTGTGAGTATCGTACTGGACTCTGAAACTGTAAGGACCGGAACCATCGCCCAGGTAGGAGAAGCGCGACAGGCCGGGAACGATCAGGCTGTTGTCCAGCCAGAATGCGCTTGGCGAACGGCTATAAGTTGCGGCAAACACGGCTTGCGCGTCGGGACAGATATCGAGACGTCGCGATCGAAGCTGAAACTTCGGATGGCGATCCGCCGGCGGCTCGGCGCGCGGCCGGAGGGCGGACTTTGCGGGCGGAGAAGACGACTGGGGACGGCGTTTGCGGATCTGTTTGAAGGAATGGGACAGATCGCGAAAATTCGCCAATATCCGATGGCCATAGTCGCTGCAGATCGATTCCGGATGAAATTGAATGCCCCAGATCGGCCGATCCCAGTGGCGGATGCCCATGATCACGCCGTCGGCGGTCCAGGCAATTGCCGTCAGAGGCGCCGGGACGGGAGGCACGACGCAAAGCGAATGATAGCGAACGGCAGAAAAGGGGGAAGGCACGCCCGCGAACAGAGGATCACCATGATGATAGACTTGGGCGACCCGGCCGTGCATCGGCTCCGGCGCAAGCGCGACGGCGGCGCCAAAGGCATCACCGATTCCCTGATGACCCAGGCATACGCCGAGGATCGGCGCCGCGGCGAACAGGATCGCGTCGCGGGAGACGCCGAAGTCGCGATGGTTTTGAGGGCGCCCGGGCCCCGGCGAAATAACGATATTGTCGAAGCGGTAATTTTTCAGATCATCCCAGGCAAACTGATCGTTTTTTACGACGATGGGTTCATCCCCGTTTACCTGGGCCAGGAGTTGAAACAGGTTGAACGTGAAGGAATCGTAATTATCGATCAGAAGAGTTTGAATCATTCCGCATTATGGGATGGTGGTCGGTGCGGTGCCTGGAACGAGAGAACCTTGAGGTGGCGCTACGGCGTTCACGGTCACCACATAGGTAACTTTTTCTCCGGTAGCGAGCGTCACGTTGATTTTCCAAGTGCCGGCATCGGCGCCCAGCAATTCGATCCTACCCGGGGCATTTTGCACCACGAGCGCATTGGGATTGTTGACCACCTTCGGGCCGAAGGCCGCACCTTCCTCTACGCCACTTATGGTGTAGTTCTGGCCCTTGTTGATCGTCACTGGAATGATGCGCCGTTTGGCCTTGGGCGGTGCGGCGAGCGCGGACGATCCGTTCAAGGCGATTAGTGCGAGCAACACCAGGGCGCTCGCCAGGATACGGCGAGTACTCGCCATTGTATCAGCCTCTTCGATTATCATTTGTTCGCTCCCCCGATGGCGCAACGAATCGGCGGCCACAGTAAGCGGGGATTCCCGTTTTGGATCCGTATTTAGACTCGCACCAACACCAGGCCGTCTGCAAACGCAAAGTCCGAGCCCGGTTCTAATGCCTGGGTCGGAAACGCGGCAGGTGCGGGCCTCTTATGTCTATGCGAGGCGGAACTGATCCGTTGCGGTGACGTGAAAAGCGTTTGGCCAAAACCGTCCTCGAACTTCGGGTTGGCAATGCGCTCGGACTAGCATAGAAACTGGTAGATAGTTTGGGGGCGGATCAATACGGGAATTCCGGACCAGAGAGATTTGGCCGCTGCAATGAAATCTTATGAAAAAACTTTGTGGCCGGCGCCGCTAAGACCGCTGGCGCGCAGAGCGATCCGCCTTTGAGCACGGACCGGATGGAAGGGGTACGCGCGATACGTGACGGTCGAGCGGCTGGCGCCCAAGCTCGCGCGCGCCCGGATGGAGACGCGGCTCCCGGATGGGTCGATGATGCGTTGCGACTTCTCGGACATCGTGCAGCGCCAGATTTACTTCGGCGGCCTGTTCGAACCGATCGAGGCTTACCTGTTTCTCAAAATGCTCGGCCCCGGGATGACCGCGTTCGACGTTGGCGCGAACTGCGGACAGTACACGCTGCTTGCCGCGCGTGCGGTCGGAGCGCTCGGCTACCGCGCTTTCGAGGTTGGACAGTCGCCGCGCCATAGCCGGCCGATTTCCGACTTCAACGGCGTCAAGTTCGCCAACGTGATCTTCCACGCCAAAGAGCTGCCGGCGGAGATCACGTCGGGATGGCACCGCCGTCCCGTGAAGCGGTGGGCCTGCAGCGGCTGGTAGTTCGCCACACTAAATCCCAAGGCGGGAGCGGGCCGCCATCCGCAAGACCGCCGGGACGATTAGCACGATGGTCAGCAGGCTCGTTGCACCTACGCCATAGCAGCCGTGCGATATCCGGGGGCCACCGCTGCGAGCGGACGTGGACTGTGGAGTTGGCCTTGCTTCGAAAAATGTGGTTGTGCGCCAGGCTTTGCGTACGAGTCATTCGTTTCAGGCGGCGGGAGGCCGATTGAACTCTCGATCTTATCCAAGCGCACAATCAATTGCCGACCTTGACGAATAAGCAGATGCTCACGCACCAACTCGGCCAAATGTTCGGTGACTCTGGGTCGCGACGCACCCACCAGACCGGCCAAGTCCTTGTGGCTGAGGGAGATCCGCAAAAGGGCGCCACGTGACTCTGTGACTCCGAAGTCCGAACATAATTGAAGAAGCGTAACCAAGAGACGCTCGCGAAGGTCGAGGCCCTCTGCGAAGAACCGATACCATTGCATCAGATTGTCTTCGTAAAATTTTCTTAAAGCTGATTGGGGCGCCGCCCTGGTAATGACGTCGAATTGCTCCCAGCTCAGACTGGCGACTCTACAATCGCTATGAGCCTCGCATCGAAAATCCCGCCGATTGATCGGCAGAGAAACAAACTGGGGGATTGGGCCTGGCGCAAGCATAGCTATGGTTACACGCTGGCCATCCTGGCTCAGGCAAGTGATCTTCGCCACGCCCCTTAGCAGGATGTGGACACCCGCCGCCAGCGCCTCTTCAGGAAGGATAACCTGGCGCCTTTTGAAGTTTGCCGAATTGAGGGCGCTTTCCAGCTCGTGCAGTGCGACGGGTGAAAGAAACGACAACGATTTCAACCGATTGAGCAAATCGAGGTCGGTGCGAGTCGCGTTTTTCTGTGCGTCCATTTCCCCTTCCTTCAGGAACGTTATCTTTAGAGACGTTATCGGGAGTTAATTCAGATTTCCTTATTCTGGCTTGAAGCATTATTCGATTACCTTATATGCATACACCAAACGCGCTGCCGGTGCCAAGTCCCGCCCGGTTTTTACTCCATAGCAGGGGCCAGGCCGCTGCACCCGGTGCCATTGCGCTCTCGCGCTTGGCAGCCCGCGCGAGTAGTTTCTTTTCATCGGAGCGGCCGGCGCCGCGACAACCGCATGGGGAGGTATGATCTATGCCGTATCTGGATGGGTTCCACAAACTCGCAATAGTGACGCTGCTGGCGTTGCTCGAATACTCGATACTCGGCGCGATGGTTGGACGCGCGCGACATAAATATGGCGTCGAGGCGCCCGCCACCACCGGCAATCCCGACTTCGAGCGCTACTTCCGCGTGCATGCGAACACGCTGGAGAATCTGATCGTCTTCATCCCGGCACTGTGGATATTCTCGTTGACGGTGAGCTATCAGTTCGGCGTCGCACTCGGATTGCTGTTCGTGATCGCGCGGATCATCTACGCGCTGGGCTACTTGAGCGCGGCGGCCAAGCGGGCGCCGGGCGCAATCGCCAGCTTTTTGATCAACGCCATCCTGGTGCTGGGCAGCTTGATCTGGCTCGTAATCAAGGCGCTTTAGCCGTTGGCACGGCTGGGCCGTTGGCACGGCTGGGCCGTTGGCACGGCTGGCCAGTATTAAGAGACCGCACGCCGTTGTCGGTGGCATGAAGGAAGAATCACCTGCGCGGTGGGCGGCAGGGGCTGCGGCCCCCTGCACCCGCAGTGAGAAGACGTGAAAATCTGCGCAGCGCATCTTTTCACGACTACGCGATGGCAGGAGTGAGCAGGGCTGAGCCCTGCCCGTTGGCACGGCTGGTCAGCCCGTGGGCACGGGTAGCCAGTGTTAAGACACCGCATCTTCCGGGAGAAGGTTCCATGAAGGGTGACCCCCAAGTACTCCAGTTTCTCAACACGGTGCTCCGTAACGAGCTGACCGCAATCAACCAGTATTTCCTGCACGCGAAACAACTCGAGCATTGGGGGGTAGCCAAGCTCGCCAAGCACGAGCGCGACGAATCGATGACCGAGATGAAGCACGCCGACCGGGCGATCGAGCGCATCCTGTTTCTCGAAGGTCTGCCCAATCTTCAGGATTTGGATCGGTTGCTGATTGGCGAGGACGTCAAGGAAGCTCTCGAATGCGATCTCAAGCTGGAGCTCAAGGCGCTTGGCGATCTTCGCGGCGCGGTCGCGCACTGTGAATCGGTGAAAGATTACGTCACGCGCGAGATGCTCGAAGAAATCATGGACGAGGAAGAGAAGAGCGTCGATTTCATCGAGATACAGCTCGATCTAATCGAGCAGATCGGAATCGAGAACTACATTCAGCTGCAATCCTCGAGCGCAAGCTGAGCGGGACTACTTACCCGCGCCAGCGGAAACAGCGTCATGCGCTTGAGCACTGCATGATGTCGGTGTAGCCTAAAGAACATGCAGACAGCCAAACGCAATCAGCGAGCGCTTGGAAGGGATGAGCACGTTCTCGCCTCAGATATTCGCGCATTCGAGCAACGGCGAGAACAACTGGAGCGCGACCACTTCAACAAGTTTGCATTGTTTTTTCAGGGTGAGTTTGTCGGGGTCTTTCCAGACTTCGATTCGGCGGGAAGAGCCGCGCTTTCGAAATCCCCAAAGGGTCCGTACCTTATCCAGCAGATCGGAAGTCCTGTCGGTTTAGACGCCGATACAGCCCGTCATCTGCATGCACGTTAACTCTTGCCGACAGTAAATTGCGGTCGCGGTTCATCCGCAGCGCTGTTGAAACAAGGCGCTACGATCGAAATCATCGTCAGATCGCCCATGTACGGTCAAGAAATAAAGCTGGAAGCGTTGATCGATACCGGCTCTCAACTGACAATTGTTGAAAGTCAGTTTGTTCAAGGTTGGACGCTCCCAATTGCAGGGCCAGGTCAATTTGCTGGTTCAAGCGGACGGTATTCCTCAGACATTCTTATGGCCGAAATTGAAATTCCGGCCCTGAACCTGCGTGAATTGACGAGTATCACTCTTCGCGACGATTTAGGTGGTAGACAAGCTATCCTAGGGCGAACACAGTTGCGCGAATGCGTGCTCGTTTATGATGGTCCCCAAGGCACTGTTCAACTTCGGAGATAACTCCAGTCTCATCGGCTCGCTATCAATCCCAAGATGGGATTGCTAATTGGGCCAGCGGGGGGCGGGGCGTCCTGACCCGCAAGTGTCTCATCGTGTCACGCATCTGCGTCGCTTGCAGAACAAGTAAATTACAAGGGAATTGTTCGGCGACGCATGATTCCACAGGAACAGCGTCATGCGCTTGAGCACTGCATGATGTCGGCGTAGCCTAAAGAACATGCAGACAGCCAAACGCAATCAGCGAGCGCTTGGAAACGATGAGCACGTTCTCGCCTCAGATATTCGCCGGCCTGAGATTGAACTAGCCGCCGCGATGGGTGGAGTGCGGAGCCTCGTGCGGTTTGCGGAGAAGACTGATGGAACGCTGCGCCCTGATCTTGAAGCTGCAATCTATGAGGCCTTGCGAGAGACTGTTCAGGAGGCTTCGCGAGTCCGTGACATGTTCCGAAAATTCCTGAACGCGCCCGATGAATATCAGACTGACGAAAGGCTGAATACGGCGATTGCAACAATTGACCTTATTCTTCACAAGGTCGAACCTTTTTTTCGTGATTGGGAAAGAGCGCCGATCAAACCTCCTGCGCGTCTGATCGAACAAGTTAGGGTCTTGGCTGAGATTGTTGACGATTTTCGCAATCTACAAGAGACGCTTGCACTCGGCAGAAGCGCGGCCTTCCAAACGGAGATTGCACAGGCTAAACGCGAAGCTTCGAGATAGTCTGTGACCGACCCGCCAGCCGGCATTACGATTCGGTTTGGCCCCACCTACAATCGTGATCTTAAGCGACTAAATCTTCGAGACGCGAGTCAACACAAACTTGATGAAGCGTGGGACGGAATTCTAAAAGCAGTTCGCGAAAATCCCGACATTCCAAACCCGTATTTTGCGGGTGATCCGATTCCACGGAATAATCGAGAAATCTACAAGTTGCGGGTAGCCGATCCAGATCATCAGCGAGGCGCACAAAGGGGATTGCGGCTGATCCATTGGTGGCGTCGAACCGAGTGCGAACTGGTCGGACTGTATCTTTACCCGAAGTCTGAAAAAGAAGACGTGACCCAGAGAGAAATCGACTCTGCTCGTTCGGCCTTTTTAAACGCGAACCCAATCGAGTAAGCGTCATTTCCCATATCAATCCCGAGATGGGATTGATAATTGGGCCAGCGCCGGGCGCGGCGTCCTGACCCGCAAGTGTCTCATCGCGGGACGCATCTGCGTCACTTGCAGAACAATCGATTGACGATGGGGCGCTTCCGGCGGCCCTTCGATCGCAATTCCCCGCCATCTTGTGCGTCTTCTGAACGGTCACGAATTCCGTCCATGTCGGCATAGTGATTGCACTGTTGTGACATGCAATGGCGGGATGTCATGGGGATTTTTTTCGAATGGACTTGTTGCTCGTAGAGAACCATCCAACGGATCGGATGCTTATCCAGGCCCGGCTCCGGCGCGCATTCCCGAGCGCGCGGATTTTGGCCGCCGACGGTCCGCTTCATTTCAATGAGCATCTCAAGCGCGACAACTGCGATATCGTGGTCACGGACTATTGGCTGGGTTGGATTGACGGATTGTCGGTCCTCCAGCGCGTGCGTGAGCGATGGCCCCGGACGCGGGTAATCATGCTGACCGGCAATGGCGGCGAAGAGGTGGCGGCGAGCGCGTTCAAGCACGGTTTGTATCAATATCTGCTCAAGCCCGACGGCTTTGACGAGCTCGTGGCTGTGGCCGCAGCGGCGATGGAGAGCAAGCGGCGCGAAGATTTTCACGAGCTGATGGCGATGATCGTCAATTCATTTCCTGACGGAGTTCACAGCGTTGATGCGGCCGGGATAATCACGGCGACTAACGCGGCGGCGCGTCAGATATACGGATATGAAGAGACCGAGATTGTCGGCCGTACCAACGAGATTCTGCTGCCGGCCGGGCGGCGCGGCGAAATCCGGCGGCTTCATGAGCGGGCGTTCGGCGGAGAAATCGTGCCACGATTTTCGACGCTTCAGGTGCGCCGCGACGGCGCCGAAATCGCGGTCGCGATGACGATTGTGCCGATGCGAGACGGCGCCGGCGCGGTATCCAACGTGGCGTGTATCACCACTCCCAAGCAGGAGGAGCGGCTGGAGGGAGCGTATCGGTCCCCTCCGCCGCGGCTCGCATTGAGCACCTGACACTAGCGCGGACGGTAGTGCGCGGGCGATTTTTGGTGATTCGATCGTCGGATGAAAACGGCGCGGATGGGGGAGCTACTACCTTGGCGCCCGCCGGAAGGCTACAGTAACCAGTCTGATGGGCGACAGCTTGAGCAGTGGGGCGGAGAGCGGTGGATTGGACCATGTGTCGCCCGTCCGCATCCGCCCGGTACGGCTCGCGCTTTACTACGTGCTGGCAGGATTCATCTGGATGGCGATCTCCTCTCGGGTGCTAGCGCTGATACCGCCGAATTCGCAGCTGCCCAGGTGGATGGTGAGCTCCGGTCCGATGCTGGCGCTGATGCCGCCGCGTACGCAGATGCTCAACCTATGGGTGAATGCGCTGGGGCTTTACCTGGTCGCAGCCTTCTACACGAAGAGGATTCGGGTCTCGGTTGCGGCGCAAGAGGAAGCGATGGTGCGTGCGCGCGGTTACTTCGAGTCGTCGGTCGAGGGAATCATTTCGGTGGATAGCGCCGGGATAATTCGTCAGTTGAATCCGCGCGGGCAGGAGCTGTTTGGCTACCGCGAAGCGGAAGTCGCCGGTCAGCCGATAGAAGTGCTGGTGCCGCAACGCTTCAACTATCGCCACGAGGCGCATCGCAGCGGATATTTTACGGCGCCAAAATCCCGCCTGATGGGCCGCGGGATGGAGGTTGCGGGACGCCGAAAAGACGGCAGCGAATTTCCCGCCGAGATCAGCCTCAACGTGGTGCAGACGCATCGCGGCAAGCTGGTGATCGCCTTCGTCGCGGACATCAGCGAGCGCGTTGGGATGGAGCGCGAGGCTCGCCGCAATGAAACGGTGGACGCGCTGGCGGCGGTGGCAGCGGGAGTCGCGCACGAATTGAACAACCCGTTGGCCGTGATGGCGGCGCGAATCGAGCTGATGCTGGCGGTGGACCAGGATCTCAGCACCCAGACGCGCGACGACCTGATGGTCCTGGAAAAAAACATCGAACGCGCCAGCCGCATCTCGCACAACCTGCTTTCGATCGCGCGTCAGCGCCCCGGCGCGCGTTATGCGATGGACATGAACGTGGCGGTCGAAGAGGCGATGCTGATAGTCGGGGCAGAAGCCAAAGGCGGCGTGTTCCGATACGAAACGAAGCTCGATCGGTCGCTGCCGGAGGTGATGGGCGAGCCGACGGGTCTGGAGCAGGTGCTGATCAACCTTATATTGAATGCGCGCGACGCGGGCGCGCACCTGATACGCATCGAGACTGCGCCGGCTCCGGGGCGCGCCGGTCATCTTCAGTTGTCGGTGTCGGACGATGGCCCGGGAATCAACAGCGACGCGCTCGGGAAGCTGTTTCAGCCGTTCTTCACGACCAAACCCAAGGGGACGGGCCTCGGCCTGTGGTTGAGCCAGAGGATCGTGCGGGATCACGGCGGCAGTATCGCGGTTGAATCGGCGGTGGACAAAGGCGCCACCTTCACGATAACGCTGCCGACGATTGGCGAATCGTCAGCCGGGCACGCGGCGCATCCCGCGCGAGATGAAGCGCCGGCGCCGCCGCAAGTCTCGGCCGCGCGAAGCGATCGGCCGGCCCGATAACTGATTTTTTCCACGCCGATGGCTGAGCAAGCGAAAATTCTGATCGTGGACGACGAACGCGACCTGGTGGACGCATACGTCCGGCTGCTCGAGCGCACGGGCTATCGATGCATCGGCGCATTCGACGCGAACGAAGCAATCCAGATGATCGACGCCGAATCACCCGACCTGGTGATCACGGACTTGAGCCTGCCCGACGCCAACGGCATCGAGATCGTCCGCCGCGTGCGCGCGAAATCGCCAGTCACGCCGATCATCGTGATGTCGGGACACAACACGCCCGGACTGCACGAAGCGGCGCGGGCGGCCGGGGCCAACCTGTCGCTTCTGAAGCCGGTTTCGATAGCCGAGCTTCAGCGCGTGATCGCCGAAGCGCTCGCGCGCTGAAGCTCGGCGCGCGCGCCGGCACAATCACATCGTGCGTTTGAAGGAGAAGCTGGCGACCACCAGCATCAGGATCATGAACACGATCAGAAACGCGATGTCGCCGCTGACGGCGGCGAAGTCCGCGCCCTTGAAGAGAATCTGTTTGATCGCGCTCACCGAATGGGTCTCGGGATTGAAGTGCGCGAAGGCTCGCAGCCACGGCGGAAAGCTCTCAATCGGATAGATCGCGCCGCTCGGAAAAAACAGGATCACGTTCAGGAATCCCGCGAACGTCCCGACCAGCCGCGGATGGCCCGCGCGTCCCAGCAGCGCAAACGTCATCGCCAGCAGTCCCGTCGCGCTGATGACGATTATTCCGACCAGCATCGCCAGCGCTACGGGTCCGCCGAGGATTCGGCCGCGCGTGATCAACAGGCCCAAAAACAACACCAGCACACCGGCGGTGCTGGTTACGGTCACGCCGCTGGCGAGTATGCCGCCGGCGATGTCCCAACGTGAAAGGGGAGTCACCAGATAGCCCTCCGTCACGCCGAGAAATTGATCCATCACCCAGTTGAACACACCGGACATCAGCGAGCCCATGAAGATGGCCATTACGATGACGCCCGGGATGAGCGATCGATCGTAATCCACGTAGGGGAACAGCCAGTTGGGCCGCAGCGAGATGTCGTTGAGTTTGGGTTCGCGCGCGGTGACGAAGGCAACCTTGACGGTTGCGGCGGCCTGGTCGAGCGCGGCTTCGAGCGTTTCGGAGCTGATCTCGTCGACGTTGTCGGTGAACAGTCCGATCTGCGCGATGCGGCCTTCCGCGACCGCATGGCTGAAGTCGGGCGGAATTACGACGACGCCTTTGAAGAGCCCGTCGCGGACCTGGCCCATCGCATAGCCGGGGTCGTTCTCGAAGGTGATGTCCACGGTCTTCGGTCCCGCCTGCAGCGCGAGCAACTGTTCGACGATTCGGCGCGCGTAGAGTCCGTGATCCTGTTCGACGACGACAATCGGCAGATGCTTGAGCTGGCCCTGGAAAGAATTGCCGATTATCACGAGATAGACGATCGGCATCAGGATGACCGAAAGCAGCGTGACCGGATTGCGCATCAGCTTCTTGAGATCGCGGCGCATGACTGCGAGGAACTTCAGCCCGAACATCGGCATCCCCCTCAGCGGCGCTGCGGCATCCCGGCTCCCACCAGCAAGCTGACCTTCTTGGCCGGCTCATCGCGGAGCGTGCGTCCGGTAAAGTGGATGAAGACGTCTTCGAGCGAGAGCTTCTGCACGGTGATCGAAGTTACCCGGCCGCCGGCTCCATCGACCGCCTCGATAATTTTCGGAATCGCGTGCGCGCCGTCGTTGGCCGAAATCTGGAGGCGGTTGCCGCCATCGCGATTCACCCGGCGCAGATACGGCATCGGCCCAAGCATCTCGGCGATAGCGTCGGGATTTTTTTCGACCACCAGATCGATCCGGTCGGCACCCGGCACCATCGATTTGAGTCCGATTGGCGTGTCGAGCGCGATTATCTTGCCGCCATCGACGATTGCGATCCGATCGCACAGCGACTCCGCTTCGTCCATGTAGTGGGTCGTAAGCGAAATGGTGATCTCGCTTTCCTTGCGCAGCGTCTCGAGCAGGTCCCACACCGCGTGGCGGCTTTGCGGGTCAAGTCCGATGGTCGGCTCGTCCAGGAACAGCACCTCGGGCGAATGAATCAATCCGCGCGCAATCTCGAGCCGCCGGCGCATCCCGCCCGAGTAGGTCGCGACCAGATCGTTGGCCCGCTCGGTCAGCCCCACCATATGGAGCAGCCGATGCCCGCGGTCGCGGCGCTGGCGGCGCGACAGACCGAAGAACTCGCCGTAGATATCGACGTTCTCCCATCCGGTGAGATCGAGATCCGAGGTCAGCGCCTGCGGAATGACGCCGATATTTTCGCGCACCTGGCGCGGATACCGCACGACGTCGAAACCCGCGACGGTTGCATGCCCGTCGCTCGGCGCCAGCAGCGTGGTCAGCATCCGCACCACGGTCGTCTTGCCGGCGCCGTTGGGCCCGAGCAGTCCGAACACCTCGCCGCGACGGACCTCGAAGCTGACCTTGTCGACCGCGGTGAAAGCGCCGAAGCGCTTAGTCAGGTCTTTGGTCTGTATTGCTGGTGACTCTGGTTCCATCGGTTCTGGGAAAGGCGACTTGCGCGGTCATTCCGGGTTTGAGTTCGCCTTCGGCCTGCAACACCTGGACCTTGACGTAAAACGTGCGAATATCCTGGCGCCCGCGCCGCACATCGCGCTCGGTTGCGAACTGGCCTTCCTGACCGATCGCCATGATTCGACCGGTGAAAATCAGCGGCGGTGTCGTCGGCAATTCGACCTGCGCCGACTTGCCGATGTAGAGCGGACCCAGGTCGGTCTCTTCGACATCGACCCGCGCCCAGATCGTCGAGAGGTCATCGACGGTCAGAACCGGCACGCCCGGCGTCACCCATTCACCGACTTCGAGCGCCTTGCTGACCACGACGCCATCGACCGGCGATTTTATCTCGGTGTCCACCAATTGATCGGCGTAGAGCTTCGCGTTGGCCTGCGCGCTCAGCACATCGGCCTCGTCCTGCTGGACGCTGGTGATGGCGTCATCGCGAGTCTTGATTGAAATCACGTTTTCTTTCGAGAGTGCTTCGTCGCGCGCGAGGTCGCGCCGCGCCTGCGCCAGGTTGGCCTCGGCATGGGCGAGATCGGCCTTCGACTTGGCGAGCTGATTTCTGAGGTCGACATCCTCGATCAGGCATACGACCTGTCCCTTTTTCACGCGGTCGCCCTCGATCAGATCGAGTTGCTTGATACGGCCCGCGATTCGGCTGGTGACATTCACTTCGGGCGCCTCGATCATCCCGACGGCCTCGATCGCCGAACGATCCTCGGGCGGCCACAAGTACGCGCGACCGAACAAACCCAATCCGAAAACAACACCGGCCAGGATTGCCAGCTGAATGGCCCGGCGAACGATCGTTCGAATCATTGTGGATGCTCCGGCTTGAAGTGTTCCGACGGGTCTGCGCCGAGCGATCTGAGCATCAGGTTGCCGAGCTCGCGGCTGAGCTCGGAGACCGGCCGGCTGGCGCCGTAATACAACAGCAGCGATCGAATCGCGCCATGGATGGTAAACGTCGCCAGGCGCGGATCGATCCGGGTGAACACGCCGGTGCGGATTCCTTCTTCGATTAGCGACGCGCAAAAATTGAACCCGCGCTCGCGCGATGCCTCGATAATCCGATTGCGCGCCTCGGCCAGCCGCGGTTCCACGGTCGCGAAGAACTGAAGAAAATCGCGCCGCTGATCGTAAAACTCCACCATGACGGCGATCGAACGGCGCACCCTCTCGACCACCGGCAGCCCTGGATCGGCGCTGCTTTGATAGGTGCGATATGCGGTGTCGAGTCCGTCGCTCAAAACGCCGAGGTAGAGCGCGTCCTTGGACTGAAAGTAGAGATAGAGCGTCCCTTTGGCGACGCCGGCGGCCTCCGCTACGCGATCCATCGTGACGGCCTGGTAAGGTTCGTGCGCGAAGAGCTTCAGCGCGGAGGCCAGAATACGTTCGCGCTTGGCGGCTTGCCCGTCGTGAACGTGAAACGACCGTCCATTGTGAGATCCAGCCGAATTTGTGCTTGTTCTGTTCATATACTGACCAGTCAGTCATATACTTGAATGCGCGAACGCGCGAGTCAACAGGCCAGGGGTGGCACAGCCAGGTTGGTTGCGCGTCCGGGCAGGCGTGCCTAGACTTTCGGGCGTCCGTCAAGGCAAGCGCCCGTAGCTCAACTGGATAGAGCATCAGACTTCGGATCTGAGGGTTGGGGGTTCGAATCCCTCCGGGCGCGCCAAGCCACATCATCGAATCGTTGGCAGCCGGCTTGACATGCGGTTGTAACTATATACAGTTACATAGTGGACAAGTTGGAGAAGCTGTTAGAGGCTGCTCGAAACAACCCTGACGGTCTTTCCTTCAAGGATTTTGAAGCTCTGCTAAAGCGGGCGCGCTGGGTAATCGATCGGCAAAAGGGCAGCCATCAAATCTGGTACTCGCCGAAGAGCTCCCTGATCTCTATCCAGCGGCGAGGCGCAAAGGCGAAGGGCTATCAGGTCAAGCAATTCCTCGAAGTGTATGACAGAGAATCCAATGGCTAAGCAAAGACAGCGCGAGCGTTTCGATGGTTATGCGGTTGAGCTGTTCCTCGATGAGGATAACGACTGGCTTGCCCATTTGGTTGAACTCCCTGGGATCTCGGCGTTCGGCCCAACCCCTGAGAAGGCGCTCAAGGAGCTCGATGTAGCTTGGGCGGCGGCCAAGGAATCCTACGCGGCCCGCGGCCTCGAGATTCCGGCCGCGCCGGCGCGGCGACAGTACCACGGCATCTTTCAGGTGCGCATCGACAGGCGCGTGCATCGCGCGCTTGCCATCGAGGCGGAGCGCGCCGGCGTCAGCTTGAATGCCTTGGTCGCGGAGAAGCTGGCGAAGAGTGTGTAATTCAGAAGCCGAACGAGCGAAAGCCGTTGAGCCGCCGAACGTGCGTCAGAGCGGGATTGCGGTGCGGAACAGGATGAATCGGCCGAGCATCTCGCCGACCAGGACCGACATCACCGCGATGTACAGCAGGCCGGTCGCCGCCCTCGTCTCGGGAATTTTCAGCGTCTGCCAGCACATCCAGACCAGCACGATCGTGGCGACCGGACCGAGCAGGAGGCGAAATCCCAGCAGTTCGAGGTGCGAGGCGAATAACTCATGAACGGCCGCGACCGCGCCGACGCTGCCGAGCGTTGCGGGCAGTCCGATCGCGAGTCCGAGCGCGATGAGGTCCGCGACCAGCGCAATTCCCAGCAGCCGGACGAAGGTGCGCAGGTAATCGACCGGCATCTCGAGGTCGATGAGGTACCAATGCCCAAACAGCATCGCGCCGCTCACCAATCCCAGGACCAGCGCCGAGGTGATTGCAGTAAGTCCGTAGGCGACGGCCGCGGCCGCGCCGAAGCCGTGCGGCATCAGAAGCATCACGTTGGCAATCAGGGAGATGAGGCCGAGGCCCAAGCCAAGCGCGTACGATCGCGCGCGGAGCAGGCCGTTTTCAGTCCAAAGTGTGTAGAGATAGACGGCGACGGTGGCGCTCGACAGGGTCCATAGCGCTGCCGCCGTCCACAATGAGCCCGCGCCCGGTCCGTCGGACGCGCCGGCGCGCAACGCCAGCAACCCCAGGCCGATCGCGGTCGCAAGCGAAGCGGCCAGGTACACCGAAGCGCTCGATTTGTAAAAACCGCGCTCGACGTTGAAGAAGGGCGGAATCGCAAGTGCGAAGAGGCCGCCCCAGGCGAGTTCTCCGAAGACGAGGATGAAGCAGGCGGCAAATCTGGTCACGCCGGAATACTAGCGATCACGGTGAACAACGGACACCCGCCGTTTCGAGCGTCACCGAATCGCTTGCCCCAGCGTGCCATTCGGTGAAATAAAAGGTCAGTCGAGCACCCGAAAGACTACGATTAGACATATGCGGTGAGGCGGCTATAATTGATTTGAGATCGACAGGGATCGATAGGGAAGAACATGCATTCATCGAAAATTCTAAAACTGTTGGCGATTGGACTGGCGCTGGGAGTTTCCGCATGCGGCGCCGTGCAAGCTGCTCGTCAGGCGCAGGAAGCAAAGCAGCAGGTGTTCGTGCATCGCGTTGACATGGCGCATATCTGGGTCACCACGGAAGCGCCGCCGGCCGGGAAGCCATACACGGAGCTTGGCGATCTGAGTTATACGGAGCCGTTTTCTCCCGATGCGATCGAGGAGGCGAAGATCAGCGACAAGCTGAAGAAGATGGGCTTCGAAAAATGGCCTGACACTATCGACGCGATCGTGAACGAGAATCAGTCGATCTCGGCCGACGGCTCGCAGATCACGGTCACGGCAAAGGCGATCAAATACGACTCGGCGGTTGACCGCGAAGCCTTGCATCACATGAACGAGGGAATGGTCGCGTCACCGTCCGGCAACTAGCAGTTCGCGAAAAAGTGCGATCGAAAGCGGGCGCATGGCGGAAAACAGGCCGCGATGCGCCCGTCTCCATTTCCGATCGTTGAGGGCGAGTGGTGGCGGTTCAGGCCGGCGCCGACTCGGCCAATAAACTATCGAGCTTTCCGGAGTCGTTGAGTGCCTTCAATTCCTCGAAGCCGCCGACAATCCTGCCGTTGATGAAAATTTCGGGCACCGTGCGGCGCCCCCCGGACATCCCGATCATCTTCGCGCGCAACTCGTCGTCGTCGGTGACATCGATTTCATCGAAAGCCACGTCCTTGCTCTTGAGCAGGTTCTTGGCCCGCGCGCAGAACGGGCAGTAGGTAGTTGTGTATACTTCGACTTTCGCCACGCCGTACCTCGCTTGAGCCACTTTTATCCGCGCGAAAAAAGTCTGTCCAGTGTCGCGTCCAGTCCGCTAGGGAACCTCTGCACAGGTGGTTGAGCGCAGATCGTTTGGAAAGTGAGTCATGAAAAGTATCGCTGGAGGTGAGAACTCTGTAACGGTTGTTGCGCGGGAAGCGGCCGCGCGGGATTACTCGGAA
>NZ_JBEKBF010000029.1:0-20110 GCF_050015535.1 Binatus soli (SeqCode)
AGGCAGCAGACCCTCGACCAACGTCGCCGGCTGCACTACTCAACTGCAGCCTCAACCTCAACCCAGATGGGCCAGATCCTCTCTTAAATCGATTGCTGACTTGTCCAAAAGGTTCTGACGACGTACAATCTCGGTTGTTGCCTGCCGATTCCGTAGTCGGGCGGTTGTGGAGCTAGAGAATTTGTAGCATCGTCCCCAGATGTAAGCCCTGAATTGGAGAAGGGGCCGAACCCTTTCGGGCCCGATCCCCTTCCCAGGTCGTAGCCAAAATTACTTCTTGAGTTTCGCCATCTGCGCTCGTGCCGCCGACCCATAGCGTTTACTAAAACACTTGCGGCATCGGCGATCCCGCCGTTTGATGAAACTCGGAGCCAGATCATCGCTCCCGCAATAGCGGCAAACCAGTTTCTCTGATTTCGACTTACTGCCCATCTCCTTCCGGAGCGGCCGTGCGGACTCAGCCGTTTCCCGGTCAGCTTTCTTCCGGGCCGAAGATGGGGAGTGTCCGATCGGTAGTTTATGCCCGCTTCCCTTCGCCAGTTTCGCGTGTTCCATTCGCTCTAAATCTCCTTAAGCCGTAAGGGCTCGCTGGGATGTTTGCTCTGGTCGGCGCGTGAAGCGAGCGGGTTCCCCCGATTTTCCCAACGTCATTCGCGCAAAAGGGTAGTAGGCCGGCTATTGGCGCAGATCGAAGGTCTGCAACGATCAGGGCGATTGGAAGGCGAATGGGAATCGCAGCAGAGAAGACGAGACCTGGTCAGAGCCGACGTCGCCCGAAATCTCCCCCGCATGACTGGCTCCGTGCTGCGAATCGAGCAATGTGTGTGTGTAGTCGGGGCGGCAAATCGCGCGCCTCAAAGGAGGACCACATATGAGGTTGGATACCAAGTTGAAGGTCGCGAAATATCGAGGGCAACTATCATGAAGCGGCGGGCAGCGGCTATCGGCCGCGAGGCGCTCGCCGCGGAAATTGCGAGCCTGTCGAAGCTGGGTATTGATGATCTCCGCGAGCGCTGGAAAGCCATGTTCGGAAAGGCGCCGTCGCGCGATATCAGCCGGTCCTTCCTGACGCGCGCGATCGCATATCGCCTCCAGGAAAAAGCTTTCGGCGGACTCAAGCCCTCGACGCAGCGCCTGCTGGCAGAGTTCGCCGATGACGGCGCTAACGGGTCGGCTTTGGCTGCGGCAGCGTCTCGCATCGTGCGGCCCGGCGCGGTGCTGGTGCGTGAATGGCGGGGTATCAGCCATCAGGTAAGCGTTCTCGAAAAGGGATTTTGTTTCCGAGGCAGGCACTACCGTTCGCTCTCGGAAGTCGCGCGCGAGATTACCGGAACTCGATGGTCCGGGCCGTTGTTCTTCGGCCTCAAGCGATCGCAAGAGGAGAGCCGCGATGGAGCACGCTAAGTCGGGAACACGACGCTGCGCAATTTACACCCGCAAAAGCTCAGAGGAGGGCCTTGAACAGGACTTCAACTCGCTGCACGCGCAGCGCGAAGCGTGCGAGGCATTCATCAAAAGCCAGACGGGCGAGGGCTGGCGGCTCGTCAAAACCGCCTACGATGACGGCGGCCTTTCGGGCGGCACAATGGAGCGCCCCGCCCTGCAACGCCTATTGGAAGATATCCGGCGGAGACTCGTCGACGTGGTGGTCGTTTACAAGGTCGATCGCCTGACCCGCTCGCTTGCTGACTTCGCAAAGATGGTAGAGGTGTTCGACGCGCGCGGCGTTTCGTTTGTCGCAGTCACCCAGCAATTCAACACCACCACCTCGATGGGCCGACTTACGCTCAACGTTCTGCTGTCGTTCGCGCAATTCGAGCGGGAGGTAACGGGCGAACGGATCCGTGACAAGATAGCGGCTTCCAAACGCAAGGGAATGTGGATGGGCGGTGTGACGCCGCTGGGCTATGACGTCCGCGATCACAAGCTGGTGATCAACCCGGCTGAGGCCGCGACCGTTAAACACATCTATGAGCGATATCTCGAACTCGGTTCCGTCCGGCTCCTGAGAAACGATTTGGAGCGCCGCGAGATCGTCTCCAAAGTCCGGGTGTCGAAAAATGGCGTGCAATCGGGAGGCCAGCAATTTTCGCGCGGGGCTCTGTACCAGCTGCTGTCGAACCCGATCTACCTCGGCGAAATTCGCCACAAAAAGGAACGCCATCCGGGGCAACAAGAGCCGATAGTGAGCCGCGAACTCTGGGAGAAGGTCCAGCAGCGCTTGTGCGATCAGGCCGCCACGCATCGCGAACGCCCGACCAAGGCGCCTCCCAGCGCGCTTGCGGGGAAACTGTTTGACGAGAACGGCGAGCCCCTATATGTGCAAGGCGCGGTAAAAGGCGCGCGCCATTATCGCTACTACGTCTCTCGCGGATTGGTCAGGGGGTCGGTACAAGATGACCAGCGCGGGTGGCGCGTAGCTGCGCCGGAGCTTGAGCGAGCCGTTGGCGCTGCGACTCGGCGCATTCTCGGCGATCGAGCGGCGATCGCCGGAGCGATTGAAGAACTCAACATCGATTCGAGCCGATTGCCTTCGATATTCAAGGCCGCCGAGGCTTGGATACAAAGCCTGCGGTCCGAAACGGAAGCCTCACCCGCGCTTGTCCGGCTAATCGAACGCGTCGGACTCAAGCAGGACGGCATCCAAGTTTCGATCAAATTGCCGATCCTGGCCAACGATGAGCGAGATTCCGCGACCCCAACCGAACTTGCCCTCGCTCGATTCGTCCCGATGCGGATGAAGCGGCGCGGGGTCGAGATGCGGCTGATCATTGATGGTGACGCCACACCAGCGGCCCGCGTCGATCTACCGCTGCTCACGGCGACTGCCCGTGCGTATAGATGGTCCAACGATCTGCTGGAGGGCCGGGCGCGGTCGATCGGCGAGATCGCCAGGCGAGAACATCTTACCGGCCGTCACGTGCGACGCATGATGCGGCTGGCGTTTCTGGCGCCCAAAATCGTCGAGGCGATCGCCAGAGGTCGCCAGCCTGCGGACCTCACCACCCTCGCAATGACCCAAAGAATCGATCTGCCCCCGCTCTGGAGCGCGCAGGAGCGTGCTCTGGATGTTCGCTAGACTCACGCGGGCGGAGTTGCTTGCGTTAGGCATTCTTCCCAAGTGCGTACCGGGTTCCCGCAAGATCTTGGCCGGTTCGCAGATGGACCTGCCGAAATCGCGAACAGAGAATTTTGTCGGATTTTCGCGCTCAGCCGCGGCGGATGGCATTCTCCGGGTCCACCGCCGCGCGTGAATCGCGCCCCACGCGCCGATTTAATCGATTCTCCAATAAGTAGGGAAACATGCCAGACTGTATGGCGGAGAGGGGGGGATTCGAACCCCCGAGACCCTTTCGAGTCTACACGCGTTCCAGGCGTGCGCCTTAAACCGGGCTCGGCCACCTCTCCGCACGCGAACGCGATTATGCATCACGCCAACCCGCGGGGCCACAGACGCGCTTGATCGCGCCGCACCGGCCGGACTAAAGATGTCATCAGGAGCCAGTCGCACAGACGGCTCACCATTGGAGAACGTTTCGATGCTGCACACGCCGATTTGCGATTACTTTGGAATCAAGTATCCGATTCTGCTCGCCGGGATGGGCGGAGTCGCGATGCACAAGCTGGTTGCCGCGGTTTCCAACGCCGGCGGACTTGGCGTTATTGGTGCCGCCTCGCTGAGCCCCGACGATCTGCGCGCGGAAATTCGCAAGACTCGCGAGCTCACTGACAAGCCGTTCGCCGTCGATCTACTCGCGCCGATTCCCGACATGATGCGCCCGCACGTACCCGTGATGATCGAGGAAAAGATCAAGGTGTTCGTCGCCGGACTCTCGGTGCCGCAGGAATTCGTCAAGGTGATGCACGACAACGGGATGAAGATCGTCGTGATGTGCGGCAAGGTGCATCACGGCGTCAAGTCGCAGCAGGCCGGCGCCGACGTGGTCGTCGCGCAAGGCACCGAGGCGGGGGGACATACCGGCGAGATCGGGATGCTCTCGCTGGTGCCGCAGATGATCGACGCGGTGAAGCTGCCGGTGCTGGCCGCCGGAGGAATCGCCGACGGACGACAGATCGCGGCGGCGCTCACGGTCGGTGCGCAGGGCGTCGTGATCGGAACGCGCTTTATCGCAACGCCCGAGGCGCAGGCGGCGCCGGGCTACCGCGACGCGATCTTGAAGGCACACGAGGATTCCACCATGCGCACGCGCGCGTACACCGGCAAGACCTGCCGCGTCATCCGCACCGAATATGCGCTCGAGTGGGAGAAGGATCCCTCGAAGATTCAGCCGTTCCCTTTGCAGGCGCTGACTTCGCAACACAACGGAGTCATGAACTTTACGGGACGCGACGGCGACGGCTTCGATCCCAATCGCACATTCATGCCGACCGGACAGGGCGCAGGACTGATTCGCGAGATCAAGCCGGCGGCGGAAGTGTTCGCCGATCTGCTGCGCGAGACCGAGGCGGCGCTGCGCAAAGCGCAGCAGTTGCTGTCGGGCGATCCCGTGCGACAGCATTCTGCGGCGCCGACGCGATGAATTCGGCAGCCCGCGCGCGATCACACGCCGCGGGAAATGCCCGGCCAGATCTGCTTATGCATCTGCAATTGCAGCCGCGCCGGCAATCGATCCTCGAGCATCCACGCCGCCAGCGCGGCAGGCGCCAGTTGTCCGAACACGGGACTCAACAATAGCGCGCCCACGCGCGGGGCAAGATCGCGCGCGACGATTGCGTCCCTGGCCCATTCGTAATCCGCACGATCGGCGACTACGAATTTGATCTCGTCGCGCCGGGTCAGATGGTCGAGGTTGCTCCAAAGATTTCGTTCACATTCGCCGCTGCCCGGACATTTGAGGTCCATGATCTTGATGACGCGCGGGTCGAGCCGGCCGACGTCCACCGCCCCCGACGTCTCGATCATCACGGTCTGGCCCGATTCGAGCATCGCATCCGTCAGCGGATACACGCCCTCCTGCAGCAGCGGCTCGCCGCCGGTCACTTCGACCAGGCCGCAGCGGTAGCCGCGAATTATTTCGGCGACCTCGGCAATCGGCATCTGGCGGCCTTCGTAGAATGCGTACTCGGTGTCGCACCATTTGCATCGCAGGTTGCATCCGGTTAATCGCACGAACACGCATGGACGGCCCGCGTGCGTGGATTCGCCCTGGATGCTGTAAAAGATTTCGTTGACATGCAGGTGTTCGGAAGTCATTTTTCGCCGGAAGGCGCCGGTCCGCGCGCTCGTGCGGCGTCCCGCGCTTCCTCCATCACGACGCGCAGCGCTACTTTGTGCTCCGCGGCGATTCGCCGGCAGTCATCGTATTCTGGCGAAATCGTAGTCGGCTCGCGGCCATGCGCGCCCGATGTCTTGACGCGAACCTTGCCCCATCGCGTCTCGATCTCGTGAATCTCGCGATGCAATTTCAGCCGCTCGACAGCATGAAACCGCAGTCCGATCGTCGAGGTCTCCGCAAAGATAATCTCCGCGATCGCGTCGCGGCGCGCGGCCTCGGCGATCACGCCCAGGGTCACCGCCGGGCGGCTCTTCTTCATCATCGTGGGCGTAATAGTCACGTCGCGCGCACCTGCGGCGAACAGGCGCTGCATCACATGGTCGTAAATCTGCGGGCTAAGGTCGTCGATATTTGCGGATATCTCGATCATCTCGTCGCTGTCGAACGCGGCCCGCTCGTACCCGAGCATCAGCCGCAACACATTGGGCCGATCTTCCAGCTCGCGCGCGCCCGCGCCGTAGCCGATTTTCTCGACTTCGAACGCGAGCGGGAGCTTCGCCGGACGCGCCAGCGCGCGGACCACCGCCGCGCCGGTCGGCGTGACCATCTCGTGCGCACCGTCGCCGATTTTCACCGGGAATCCCGACAGCAACTCCGCCGTCGCCGGCGCCGGCACGGGAATGGCTCCGTGCCGCGAGCGCGCGAATCCGGCCCCCATCGGGAGCACAGACACGATCACGTCGCTGACGCCGAGATGCTCGAGTCCCCATGCCGTGCCGACAATGTCGATGATCGAATCGACCGCGCCGACTTCGTGAAAATGAACGAGATCGGGTGTGATGTTGTGAATCTTCGCCTCGGCTTGGGCAAGCACTTCGAAGATCGAGATCGCGCGATGCCTGACGGTCGCGGCCAGCGTAGAGGCCTCGATCAGCGCGCGAATCTCGCCAAAATGACGCTGCGGCTGTGGCTCCGTCACGGTGACATCGAACTTAAGCGCCGAGATCCCGCTTGAGATTTTGCGCCGGGTCGAGAGCCGATAACCTGCGATCGGCACCGACTTGATCGCGCGCTCGAATTGGTCGAAATCCGCACCGCAATCGAGGATTGCGCCGACGATCATGTCGCCACTGAGGCCGGAGAACGCGTCGAGATAAGCCGTTTTCATCCCGCAACCTTTACATGGTAGCAGGGCGTCGATAGAATCAAAAACTCGGCTCGTGACGGACAGTTCAACCGTGAGGCAAAGAGACCTCAATCTTTTCCGAAAATTGCTCGAAGGCCGCAAACGCGACATTCTCCAGGAATCGGAGCGCGCGGTCGGCACCATGAACCACGAGTCGGAAGAGGCCTACGCAGACCCGACTGATCGGGCCGCGCTCGAATCGGATCGCAATTTCCTGCTGCGAATGCGTGATCGCGAGCGCAAGTTGCTCTCCAAAATCGGCGAAGCATTCGCACGAATCGAAGATGGATCGTACGGGCGATGCGAGGAATGCGGCGGCGAAATCGGGATCGAGCGGCTGAAGGCGCGCCCCGTCACCACGCTTTGCATTGCATGCAAATCGGCACAGGAAGCGCGCGAGCAGAAGACCTGAGTACGCCTCCAACCCGGAAAATCGCACTGCTATGAAAGTAAAAAAGGCGGTCATTCTCGCAGCCGGGATGGGCACGCGGATGCTTCCGTCGTCGAAGGTGATCGCCAAGGAACTTTTGCCGGTGGTGGATACGCCGGCGATCCAGGTCGTCGTCGAGGAGGCAGTCGCCTCCGGCATCGCGGAAATCATTCTCGTCATCAGCCCCGGCAAGACGACCGTCGTCGATCACTTCGAGCCCAACGCGGAACTCGAGCGCTATCTCGAAGCCCGCGACAAACGCGACATCCTTGAACTCGTCCGACGCAGCAACAATCCGGCCAGGATTACGATCGCCGAACAGCGACATCCGCTCGGCCTCGGCCATGCGGTGCTGCAAGCGCGCGAGGCGGTCGGCGATGAACCGTTCGCCGTGATGCTCCCCGACGACATTTTCGATTGCCCGCGGCCGTGCCTGCGCCAGCTCCTGGATGTGGCCGAGACACGTGACGCGCCGGTGGTCGCGCTGCTCAAGGTTGCGCGCAGCGAGATCTCGAAGTACGGCATCGTCGATCTCAAAGCCGTCGGCGAGCGGACTTACGAACTCCGTGGGATGGTCGAGAAACCGTCGCCCGAAAAAGCGCCGAGCGAATTCGCAATCATGGGCCGCTACGTGCTGACGCCCGATATCTTCGAACTGCTGGCCGCGGGTAGGCCGGGCGCTGGAGGCGAAATTCAGTTGACCGACGCGCTGATGGCGCTGACGGGGCGCCGCAAGATTTACGGCTACGAGTTCGAGGGTGTCCGCTATGACCTGGGTGATCGCGTGGGGTTCATCTCGGCGCAAATCGGCTTCGGATTGAAACGCCCCGATCTGGCCGAAAGGTTGCGAGCTTACTTGAAGTCAGTTATCTCACAATAGTAATCGCGTCTCGGTCTTGGATGGGGCAGTAGCTCAGCTGGGAGAGCACTACGTTCGCAACGTAGGGGTCGAGGGTTCAAATCCCTTCTGCTCCACACTTCAGTCTCTTGGTCTTCGCGCATCGCGGAGAATCGCTCGAAAAGCGCGCGTGTGCGCGCGATTTGCGCTCACGCGCGGACCCAGAGAACGCCTAAAGCGCCGCAAATCGGCAGAATCGGCCAAAAGCTATCCGGGCGCGATCTTGCTAGGTCCATCCGTGGGACCGCCGCGATCTCCGGCCGGGGGAAGGCGGCCATTAGCGTCAGATATCTTTGAAGTCGAGTTCACGCTCTGGAATGTCATGTGTCCTGCCATGGGCGACGGCGTCCGTCCAGGTGGAGCGATCGTTCAGGGCGGCATCGAAACGCGCGTCGCTGTAAATGATCGTGAGCCGTTCGTCCTTCCAGAAGTGCGCGTACCAGCCGGGCCGGATGTGCTGCTGGAACAGGGTGATATCTTCCTCCGCGCAAACCACGCGATAGAGGTGCCATCTCCCTGTGACCAGTTCAGCTCCCCTGGATGGCGCCCACTTGAATGGCGGAGAGATAACTGCGCGCTCAACCGGGAGATGGTTGATGAGCCGGATGTGCCCGTCGGCATCGACGGCGCCGGTGAATTTCAGTTTTTGGATTTCGCCGCGAGTGGTGGACATGATGATGACTCCGTATTCAGGGTTCCTAGTGCGCCGCGTTGGACATCGTCACCGGATTGAAAAAATTGTCCGACGCGACGCCCATATTGATGTACCAGCCCTCATGTTCTTCGGTCTCGAATCCCGGCGAGAGCAGCACGGTTGAGAATCCGTTCGTGACGTCTTCATCGACCAGGGCGGTTTGGAACATCCGCTTGAACGGCCAGATGGCGACCCGCGCGTCGGGCACCGGCCGGTCGCGGTACGCATTGAAGGTCGCCAAAGTCTTCCACAGCTTGCCTTCGCGATCGTACTGATCCGACGCGGTGATGAACCATCCTTCGGAGTCGATATAGAAGATTCGCTTTGGAATGGAAACGCCGCTGCCGAGAAGAGAGGTCTGCTTCGCGTCCGCTTCGATCACGTAAACCCGGCGCATCTCCCAGTTTTCGGGACAGATGGTCCGGCCGCCGTCGCCTTCGCATAACTTGGCCGGAGAGTTGGCGGCATTCGCAACCGCGAGCATCGACTTCTCGCCGAGGAGCTTGTAGTTGAAGTCCTCGATTTTCGCGGCGAAGCCGAAGAACGAATCTGGATCGAGGTTGCTCGCGTAAGACGCCGCGCCGCTTCCACCGCCAAAGCCCGCGTCGTACATGCCGAGGACGTCCGAGAGTTCGTTGGCCGATATCCGACGCACACGCCGCGAGCTCGGAGTAGACATCCAGCTGTTGTCCTCGATCTTCGGATCCATGTTGCGATAGCGGATGAGGCCGAATCCGCGCAGCTCTGACGGCTCGAGGACGGGATACGCGCCGAACCGGTAGCGGATTCCGGCAGCGAGCGCGTCGGAATTGGTCGGTATGGGATTGACCTCGGTGCGGCCGGTGTTGTTGTAGAATCCCACGTTGCCGATCGTGAAATGCTCGACCGGATCGGCGGGCGCCGAGCCGGGCCGGTAGCTCGCGAGCTCGACGTTCTTGGCTATCGCATCGTCGGTGTAGAGCGGGCGATAGCTGAAATTCCACATCACTTTCTGCGCGGCTTGAGGATCGTTCGAATCGACGAGCGGAAACGGAAGCCCCGCCGCGTAGCCCTTGAGCGTTCCGTCGGGCGCGAGATTCACCTGCGGCGAATACTTCTCGGTCGCCGACTTGTACGGCGGTGGCCATTCGAGGCGCCCGGTCGGCACGATTTTCATCGTCATGCCCTGTTTCACCAAGACCAGGTTCCCCGGACTCACGAGGTCGGCGACCTTGTCGGCCTGATCCTTCGTGATCGTATCTCCGGGATTCACACCGGCGCTTGGCGAGCTCGCGATCGACAGAGCTGCCAGCGCACTCAGCGCGGTCGCTATAAGCTTCATTTTCACTCTCATCTTCGCGCGCCTCTCAAGCTCCTCGGGCGCCTCGGCTTGCCGAGGTTCGTCGACGAGGTCCCGCTGCTTCGACAGACAGACCGTGTCGTCTAGGTATCGCCAAGGATGAGGTGCACAAAGGCAACAAAGCATGCTCCCCCTCGGAACCCGCGGTGCCGGCTCAACGTGTGAACTAGCACGCGCCTCCATTCCTGCCAATCGAGGGTTGCACCTTTCCTAACGCATCTAGCGGAGGGTGAACTTCTGCAGCACGATCGTCAGCAGACGCAATCGAAAATCAAGACCGGATGGAATTTCCGTTTTTGGACGCCGCCAATTTCGATGCCAACAGCTCCGGTCAGAGCAGTAGCGCAAAAGGGTGCGGCCTTCTGGGACCGGGAACGAAGAAATCATTTGGCGGGGCGGCGATGAGCACTCATGACGGTGCAAAACGAGTAGGTTCGGCAGTGCAAGGCGAATTCTAGGCGATAAGATTCTCTGCAGCACTGCTGCTTTAATCTCGTCTCGAATATCTCGCCAAATCCGTGGACAATTGTCCGAGCAAAAACGATTGAGGGGCCCCGGGTTCAAATCCAGCTTGGACCACATTTCAGTCTCCAGATTTTTGGAGATGTCAGAGAATTGATCGAAATCGGCGCGTGTGCGCGCGATTCGCGATCGCGCGCGGACCCGGAGAGCGCCCGAGACGGCGGGAATAGCCAGAATCGGGCAGAACCTATCCGGGCGCGATTTTGCTAGGTCCATCCGTAAGGCCATGGGATCGCGGGAATTTGCCGAGCCGACGCGGCCGAGCACGCTATCTTGTCCACCCTGGAAATCAGGCCGGGCGGGGAATTAGCGCATGCCGAGCACTTGCTCCAGCGCGCTCCAGAGCAAGGGGAGATCGATCCGACGCGTGAGACCGATTACGGTGAGGTCCAATGGCTGGCGGCCCGCGGCGATCGCCTCGACGATCCTTGGTGACAAAAACCCAAGCTGAAGCAGCCGCCGCAATGATCGGCCATCGAGCCGTTCCCGTTTCGCTAGCTCGTCAACAGACTGAGCGCGGCCTGCGATCAGGTCTTGCGACCACCTGCGGGCGCGGGCAACGGCCTTGAGCAGCGGAAGGTCGACCCGGCTGGGCGTGGAGTCGCCTTCGAGCACCATCCGCATTTCGACACCGCGGCGCTTCATCTGCATGGGGAGTAATTTCATGAGAGAAAGATGATCCGTAGGTGCACGGCCCCCCGTTTCAGCAGGTGGTAGTGGCAACTTCAACGAGAGCCGGAAACCCTCGCGGCTGAGGTCGACGCGCTCCGTTAGCTCGCTCAGCGCTGGTGCGGCTTCCGTATCGGACCGCAGACGTTCAACCCACAGCCGAGCAGACTCGAGAAACGGTTTCAGCCGATCAGGGTCTGTGCTGGACTCTTCAAGCGCGAGCGCGATCGCCGCACGGTCGCCGAGAATCTCCCGAGCCGCAGCAGAGACGGTCTGCTCGATTTCGGGCGCGGATATCCGCCACGCATGTTCTGCGTCTTTCTACTCGCCTCTGACCAGTCTTCGAGAAACGTAATAGCGGTAGCGGCGTTGGCCTTTTGCTGCGCCCTGTACGTACAGCGGCTCGCCGCTCTCGTCGAATAGCTTGCCCGCCAGCGGACTTCGCGGCGCCTCGGTCTTGCGGCCTTCACCCTGCCTGACCGCCCGGCTGCGTAGTTGCTGTTGGACCCTCTCCCAAAGATCGCGGCTAACAATGGCGTCGTGCTGTCCCGGATGGCGTTCATTCCGATGTCGGATCTCGCCCACGTAGATCGGGTTGGAGAGCACGTTGTAGAGCGCACCGCGCGAGAACGGCTTGCCTCCCCGTGTATTGCCCTTCCTTGACGCCCTGGCGGCCGACACAATTCCGCGGCTGTCCAAATCCTTCTTCAAGAGCCGGACGCTGCCGATTTCGAGATAGCGCTCAAAAATATGCCGTACGTTCTTGGCTTCGGTTTCGTTGACCAGCAATTTGCGCTCACGGACGTCGTATCCAATCGGAACAGAACCTCCCATCCACATTCCCTTACGCTTGGAGGCGGCGACCTTGTCGCGGATGCGTTCGCCGATGACTTCGCGCTCGAACTGCGCGAACGACAGCAGCACGTTCAGGGTGAGTCGGCCCATCGAGGTGGTGGTATTGAACTGCTGGGTGACCGCCACAAACGATACGTTATGGGCGTCGAATAGCTCGACCATTCTGGCGAAGTCGGCGAGCGACCGGGTCAGGCGATCGACCTTGTATACGACCACGACATCGATCGAGCCCTCGCGAATGTGCGACATGAGCTGCTGTAACGCAGGTCGCTCTATCGTACCGCCCGAGAAGCCCCCGTCGTCGTAGGCCGTCTTGATCAACTTCCAGCCCTCGCCGGCCTGGCTCCTGATGAACGCCTCGCACGCTTCGCGCTGTGCGTGCAGCGAGTTGTAGTCTTGCTCCAGTCCTTCTTCCGAGGACTTGCGGGTGTAAATTGCGCAACGCCTGATCGGGGCGCTAGCCATTGGCCACCTCCTTGGCTCGATGCTTCAGGCCGAAGAACAACGGTCCCGACCAGCGGGTGCCGGTAATCGCGCGCGCTACTTCCGAAAGCGATTTGTAACGCCGACCGCGGTAGGTGACGTCATTATCGAGTACGACGACCCGGTGCCTGACGCCTCGCCACTCCCGGATCAGCACGGTCCCTGCACTGGCCCGCCGTTTCGCAATGCCCTCCTGACCAATCTCTTCGCGGCCATCGCAAACACGGTCAAGGATCCGTTGCGTGGATGGCTTGAGACCACCGAAAGCCTCTTCCTGGAGGCGGTAGGCGATCGCCCCAATCAGAAGGGCCCGGCCGATATGGCCTGACGGCTCATTGCCATACAACCTCTTCCAGCGCTCGCGAAGGTCCTTGATACTGGCCTTCGATAGACCCGCGACCTCCGCGCTGAGCGCACCACGATCCAGAACGGGCGCCCGCCGCTTCATGATCGTTTCTCTCGATGTTTCGCGACCTTCAGCTTGGCATCCAAACTCATATGTGGTCCTCCTTGAGGCGCGCTATCTGCCGCCTCTACCACACACACACATTGCTCGATTCGCGGCACGGAGCCAGTCGTGTGGGGCAGGAAATTTCGGCCAATATACGCTCTTACCAGGTCTTGTCTTCTCTGCTGCGATTCCCATTCGCCTTCCAATCGCCCTGATCGTTGCAGACCTTCGATCCGTGCTAATAGCCAGCCTCTACCCTTCTGCGCCAGTGACGTTGGGAAAATTGGGGGAAACCACTCGCTTCACGCGCCGACCAGAGCAAACATCCCACGGAGCCCTTACGGCTCAAGGAGATTTAGTGCGAATGGAACATCCGAAATTGGCGAACGGAAGCGGGCATAAACTACCGATCGGAAGTTCCCCATCCCCGGCCAAGCCGGATCAGAAGGATGCGGCGCGGTCGGCCGGTAAGAACGCGGTCCGGAAAAAGGCTGCCCCGAGAAAGGCCCAGCCTGCACGGCCGATCAGGAAGGAGATGGGCAGTAAGTCGAAATCGGGCAAACTGGTTTGCCGCTATTGCGGGAGCAATGACCTGGCTCCGAGTTTCATCAAGCGGCGGGATCGCCGATGCCGCAAGTGCTTTAGCAAACGCTACGGATCCGCGGCGCGGGCGAGCAAAGTGAAGGTCAAGAAGTAGCTTGGCCACCAGCTGGGAAGAAGGACCGGGCTCGAAAGGGCTCGGGCCTTTTCCGCTTAGAGCTTCGTCCGAGGGGCGAGCGAACGCCCCGCCGGAATCGCGAATGCTCTATCAATAAGGCGGTCGCAGCCTCACGAAACTGAGGAACGACGGTGAGTCAAAAAAGGCACCAGATTGCTAAGGTGGTCAGGGGCTTCTGATGGCATCGGCTCGCATCCGATCGGATAGGAAAATGCGAGGGTTTCCCAAATCGGGGAGCCCTCGCATCGTATCGGATTTGCTCGCCTCAGACACAAAAAGACACTTTTTTTGCGGGAACCGCCTGCGCTTGGCGAAGTTGTCGGTTGCACGGATAACTCAATGTCGATGAATCTCCGCCACGGGCCGCCGCTCTCGCGCTAGTGGGCCGGCATTTTGATGGACCATTCACGCAACGCGGGCCCAACCCGCCTGCCAAGACAACCCTCCACTATGGGCAGGCTTTTCGCAGAGCCGTTTTTGAACGGCGATTCTGGCCACGCTTTTGCGCTACGACAGACCGGAATCGGTTGTGAAAAAGTCGTGGTGATTCTGGCCGGTTGGCTTCGGCTGTGGCTACTAAAAATTCCGAATGCGCCGAAAAGTCTGGAGTTTTTGGATTCACTGACGCAATATCGCCGGCATGCTTAAGCTCGTGCGATCGATCGTTTCTCGGCTTGTCTGCCGATTCCGTAGTCGGGCGGTTGTGGAGCTAGAGAACCTCGCCCTGCGTCATCAGCTGCACGTTCTTCGCCGGCAGCGGCCGGGTCGACCCCGGCTGTTCGCGATCGACCGCTTGCTCTGGGTCTTGCTCTACCGATTGTGGCCGCGCTGTCTGGAAATGATGGTGTTGGTCAAGCCGGCCACGGTGATCCAATGGCACCGTCAGGGATTTCGCCTGTTTTGGCGATGGCGGTCGAGATCCGGACGGCCGTCAGCGGATCGAGAGATTCGCAATCTGATTCGGCAGATGAGCAGCGCCAACCCGCTCTGGGGTGCGCCCCGGATCCACGGTGAACTGCTCAAGCTCGGCATCGAGGTCAGCCAAGCGACAGTCGCCAAGTACATGGTGCGAAGACGGGGAACACCTTCTCAGAACTGGCGGACTTTCCTGCGCAATCACGCCGAAGGCATCGCTGCGATCGATATGTTCGTTCTGGCGTCCGCATCGTTTCGGCTGCTCTACGTGATGGTCATTCTGGCCCACGATCGCAGGAATATCGTACGCACTGCCGTCACCGAGCATCCGACCGCAGCCTGGCTCTCGCGCCAGGTAACCGAAGCATTTCCATGGAACACGGCGCCCCGGTATCTGCTGCGCGACCGTGACGCATCGTATGGCTCGGACTTCCGCAGCCGGGTCGAAGCGATGGGCATCGCGGAAGTCATCACGGCGCCACGCTTCCCGTGGCAGAACGCTTATGTCGAGCGCGTAATCGGTTCGATTCGCCGCGAGTGTTTAGATCACATCGTGATCTTCAACGAGCGTCATTTACGCCGAGTCCTGTCCTCGTACGTCGACTACTACCAACGCACCCTCACGCATCTATCGCTCGAGAAGGATTGCCCGGACCCGCGCCCGATCATGCCACGCAGGATCGGAAAGGTGATCGCCATCTCTCAGGTCGGCGGCTTGCATCATCGCTACGAACGCCTCGCCGCCTGATTCGTCCCGGGTTCGTGCTCACCAATCGTTGCGCGTCGGCCGGTACGCCGTCGTGTCACGATCTATGTATCGGAGGTCTTTCGATCTCGATCAGGTGAGCCGCTTGTGGTTCAGATCGCAGCCCCTCTCTTCTAAGCACATCGATTCGATGGCGATTCTCGCATACGACTCAGAAGCGGAAGCGCAAAATGGGTTGCGTTTCAACCCAACATTTATATATCAAGCTTTACCCAAGCAGCCATGACAAGATTAGGTACGATGCTGAATTCAGAAGATGACGAACCTTTTTCTTCGTGCTCTGAGCAGAGGTGGAAGACCAGGTTTCGTTGGGCGCTGAAACACCTGCGGGACGAAGACCGCATCAAATATTCAGGGACATGGAGAGCGGACGCGAATCCCCTTCGAATTGCTCCGCTGGAACTCCTGACTGGGGAAGTGGAGGTGCGAGAAGACGGAGAAACGAGAGTAAGATATCTCTGAAGCGACGGTTCCCATAAATATAGAGTTGTATTGAGCGGACAGTCAATTTTAACAAAGCGAGGATGACATGGCGACAAACATTTCCCTTAGGGGAGCTTTGATCACAACAGCGACCGCGTTCGGCTTGATGGTAGTTAGCGGAATCGTCGGATTCTTGAGCCACGCCTATCTTGAGATCTGATTTGAAAATGATGCTCCCCTGATTTCTCAGCTACGCGTTCAGTCCAGCGAGCACCGACTTGGCGTCTTTCAGGTCCGCGGTGTCGATGCCCTCGGTGAACCAGTTGGAGATTTCGGCGAGCATTGTGCGAGCCTGGTCGCGTTTGCCTTGCTGGTCGAGCAGGCCGGCGAGGCTGGTTGTCGCGCGGAGTTCCCACGAGCGCGCCTGTTGCCGCACCGCAATCTCGATCGCACGCCGGAAGCATCGCTCCGCTTCGGCTGCACCGTCCGGCAGGATTAGCATCGTCTGGCCGCGGAGCCGGTGAATTTCCGCTTCGAGCAATCGATGGTCCATTTGCTCACTCCGCTGAGCCGCCAGGTCGAGTTCTCGCAGACATTCATCGGGACGCTTCATCATAAGGTACAGTTCCGCAAGCAGCACGAATGAGAACGAGTAGATCAGGTCAGCGTTACTGGCGGCCAGATGCTCGGCGGACTCTTTCATCATCGTGAGGCCGGTCGTCAGCGCAGCTTCATCACCCCGATAGTATCCTTCGCCGGCAATCGTGCGCGCGAGGCACATTTTTCCCGCCGCCAGCCAATACGGAAATCCGTATTCGGTCGAAAGTTCGATCAGGGTTTCAGACCGGGACCGCACATCCGCGTACTCGTGCCGGAAATGATTGAGCACGATCGCGTACAGGTGAACAAATGCAAGGCTGAAGGGACGGCGGAGCTGCGCCGCCATATCGTCTGCCTCGCGCATGCGCTGTCTCGCCTGCTCCGGATGCCCGCCTATATGCAGCGCCCACGCGAGATGGCAGCGCGACGGTATGACCGGCGCCTGCATCGACGGCAGATAGCGCGGAATGTCGCGATTGTAGATCTTGGCGACCATCTCCTGGTGTTCACGCGCCGCGGAAAACTCGCCCATCCAGAGTTGCGTCGATCCCATCGCGTTGTGCGCACCTGCTGTCGCAAGATCGCTTTGCATCCTGGCTGCCATGGCCAGCAACTGCTCCGCGATGACGCGGCTCTCGCGCAGTTTCCCGCTGGCATGATTGAAGCTCCACACACCAAACAGCACGCCGAAAGTTTCGGGCGTCTCACCGGCGCGGCAGCAGAGTTCCTGCGTGCGCGCGATGGTGCCCGCGATCTCCGGCGACGAAAAACCCTGTACCGCGACGATCAGCGGTCCCAGCATCATCTGTATCTTCAGCTCGCGTTGATCGCGTTCCCGCGATTCGGGCAGCTCGCCTATCCGCAGCAGTGCCTCGCGCGCGTACCGTATCGCGTCGTTGTATGCAGAGCGGATCCCCGCTTGCTCCGCCGCACGGCTCAGGTATTCGATCGCCTTGGGCGCGTTGGCGCTGTGGCCGTAGTGATGCGCCAGGTCGGTCAGGTGATCGTCGAGCGTCGCCGCGAACATCGCTTCGAGCGCCAGCGCCGTGCGCTCGTGAAGAATCCTCCGCCGCTCCATCAGCACGGAGCCGTAAGCAACTTCCTGCGTCAAAGCGTGCTTGAAGGTGTATTCGTTTTCGGGAAACGCGGGTTGTTCATAGATGAACTCGGCTGCCTGCAGGTTCGAAAGCATCGGAGCGAGTTCATGATCGGGCTTGCCGACGACGCGCCGCACCAGGCCGACCGGAAATTCCTTGCCGATCACCGCGAGCGATTGCAGCAAGTCTTTGTCCGCCGGCGCGAGCTTGTCGATTCGCGCGGCCAGGATGCCCTTGACGGTCGAAGGTATCTCGATCGAGGTGAGCGGCTTGGCAAGTGACACCGTACCGTCTCGCACGAGCGCGCCCTGGTCGAACAGCACCTGCACCATTTCCTCGATGAAAAATGGATTGCCCTCGGTGCGCTGGATGATCGCCGCCTTGAGTGGATCGAGCGCGGCCGCTTCGCCCAACATTGCCGTCAGCAGCTCGGCAGCATTGTCGGGCCCCAGTGGATCGAGCCGCAACTGAGTGTAGTAGGTCTTGTTGCCCCAGTTGTGGCGATACTCGGGCCGATAGTTGACCATCATCAGAATTTGCGCGGTACCGATCGAGTCGGCAATCAGGTTCAGGATCGCTTCGGACTCCGTGTCGATCCAATGCAGATCCTCGAAGATAACGATCAGCGGTTGGTTCATGCTCTCGCGCACGATGAGACTCTTGACCGCCTCGCGCGTGCGCCGGCGTCGAATCGAAGGATCCATTTCGTCCAGCCTTGCATCGCCGGACCGAATCCCAAGCATCGCGAACAGATGCAGCAGCGTATCTTCCAGCGCACGGTCCAGCGACAGCACCTTGCCGGTAACTTTCTCGCACCGCGTCCGCTCGTCGTCGCGATCAACAATTCGAAAATAGCTCTTGAGCAGATCCAGCACCGGCAGATACGCCGACGCTTTGCCGTGCGAGAACGAGAACGCCTCGAGCACCAGGCACTCGCTTTGCCCGCGCATCTTGAATTCGTAAAACAGGCGCGACTTGCCGACTCCAGCCTCGGCCATCGCCGCAACGATCTGGCCGTGTCCGCCGCGCGCCAGCTCGAGCGCCTTGTCCAGCTGATCCAGCTCCGCGCGCCGGCCCACGAACTTTGACAACCCGCGCAAAGCCGACATCTGCAGGCGCGTCCTGAGTGGACCGATCCCGATCACCTCGTACACGTTGATCGGATCGCTGACGCCCTTGATTCGCGCCGCGCCGAGCGGCTTCAAATCGAAGTAGCCGGCCGTGAGTTTCTGAGTCTGCTCCGTGATGACTATTGACCCTGTCGGCGCGAGCGTTTGCATCCGCGCCGCGAGGCTCATCGAGTGCCCAATCGGCGTGTACTCGGTGTGCGCATCATCGGTCCGAATCGAGCGGACCACCACTTCGCCGGTGTTGAGTCCCACCCGGATTTCGACCGGCGGATTTCCCGCCGCGCGCAGGCTGGCCGAATACCTGGCCATGCCCTCCTGCACGCGCAGCGCAGCGTAGAGACCTCGCTGGGCATGGTCTTCATGAGCGACCGGCGCGCCGAACAACGCGAATATTCCATCGCCGGTGGATTGCACGATGTAACCGTCGTAGCGATGCACAGCGTCGATCATCAGCTTCAGGGCGGGATCGATAAGTGCGCGGGCCTCTTCGGGATCGAGATCCTCCATCAGATCCATCGATCCCTTGATGTCGGCAAACAGCGCCGTGACCGTCTTGCGTTCGCCATCGGTCGCGAGCGCCTCGGGCTGCTCGGGCGCGACGCGAACTCCATCTCCCGGGGCGGGTGAAGCCGATACATCGGAGCCAAGCGAGGCGTGCCCACCGAGCGGGGCGGCGCATTGCGCGCAAAATTTCGCATCAGGCGCGTTCAGACGAGCGCATTTTGGACACGCCCGACTGAGGGGCGTCGCGCACTGATTGCAGAATCTCGCGTCTGCGGCGTTGTCGGTACCGCACTTCGCGCAACGCATTTGCGACTACCTTCCCGGAAGCAGATAGCCAAGTATCGCTACTGGACGCTCCAATTCATAGACGCGAACCTGGACAGCGCTTCAAAACGCGCCGAATGCTGCACGATCAAATCGATCGGACCATTGCAGTGTGGCGAACAATGCCTGAACGCAGCTTCATCTGGTCTGTGGCGAATTGCTGATTCGTGGGGAAATCAGTAATTCGCCACACACAGGCAGCGGCATCTTCACAAACTCCGGATTTGTCGCCCGTGATGTCGGATCGCCGGCACGGCTGAGGTGCGATGTGTTCCCCGACGGGAACTCGCGCAATCGGCGTCCGGCGAGTAGGCTCACACCTGCTGGCGAAGGGCGATGCGGGCACAGCACGGGCTCGGAGCGTTGGCAACGACCAGAGGTGGCCATGCTGGTATTTCTAATCCATGTTCGCGACCCGCAATTTTACGCCGTGCCGGCGGACGGCCGCGCGAAAAACGGCAACCTGCGCATTATGGGGTTCCCGCCGATCGGCATCATGTCGCTCTCCGCGGTGCTCAAGCGCGCCGGCCATGAATGCGTGATGTTCGACCAGGCCAACCCCGAGACTCCAAACCAGGTCATCGTCGAGCAGATTCGCATGCGGCGGCCCCAACTGGTCGGGTTGAGTTTTCTGAGCACGACCAGTTATCCCTACGCCAAGATTCTCGCCCGCCAGATCTGCGCCTCAGATTCCAAGGTCAAAGTCGCCATTGGCGGCGTCTTCGCGACGCTGAACGCGCCGCTGGTGAAACTGCAATGCAGCGAAGTGGATTTTGTCTGCCGCGGTGACGGTGAGCAGTTGATTCTCGACCTGGTTGAGCAGCTCGACAATCCGGCGGCTGTCGCCGGGCTGACCTGGGCGCGAGACG
>NZ_JBEKBF010000030.1:0-19600 GCF_050015535.1 Binatus soli (SeqCode)
CTTTCCTTTCTGCGTCCAAGCCACCGAAGCAAACGTCCGCTGATTACCCATCACCGCACCTCCTCATCCGCCACTCAACCAGTTCCTTTGTACACCAATCGATCAACTTATGCAGAGGTTCCCTAGCAGGTAAGCAAGGATTGACAGATTGACTGAACGCCAGTCACTATCGGTTTTTGAGTTCATTTCCCGGCGAATCGGGGAGAGATGAGAATCACGAATGCGAGAAGCTGAAAAGCGAACACCAGCTCGGCGAAAAGTGGAGAGTTTATCCCGGCGCACGGTTGCCACACGGACCAAGGCGTCTGACATTCGCCGACGTGATCTCATGGATGCCGGGGAACGGACCTTTGTCCAGCAAGGCTTCGCAGCCACGACGATCGAAGACATCACCCACAAAGCGGGAGTCGCCAAAGGAACCTTTTATCTCTATTTCGATTCCAAGGAAGCTCTGCTTGCAGCGCTTCGCGACCGCTTCATTGAGGGTTCCCGGGGGCGAATTGAAGCTCTCGCAACACGGGTCCCGGCTACGGACTGGGCAGGTCGCTTGGACGCGTGGGTGGAAGGCGGAATACGCTACTATCTGGACCACGTGAAGCTACATGACGTTCTCTTCCATACCGGCCAGCAAGGGCATGGTTCGAAGGCGCAGAACGCAGCCGTCCTGGAGCTTGCGGAGCTAATCCGCGCGGGCTCTGCGGCGCGAGCATGGCGCGTCGAAAGTTCCGAGCTCGTCTCGGTTTTTCTGTTTTACGCGCTCCATGGAATGGTGGACCACATCGTGGGCAACCGACGGTCCGATCACGAGGCCGCGATTCGTTTGAGTCAGAGGATTGTGCGCAATGCCATCGGTCTGCCGCCGCAAGCCGGTAGTCGCCGGGTCCTCAGCCGTTCCTGAGCCAGATGACGTCCACTTCGCCGGACCGCTGCACCTGGTGGACCTTGACTAACGCGGCGCTGGCAGCCATGGACTCCAGTGCGGTTGTCGACGGAAACCCCATCAAGCGAAAGAGGCGGATGATCCTGGCCAACCAGTGCGGAAACACCTTATCGCTGTAGATCAGGTAGCCTCCGGTTCGTAACACGCGCACCATCTCGTCGAGAGCTCGCTCCCATTTGGGGATGTGATGGGTAACCATGCTGGTTGCAACAATATCAAACTGGCCGTCGGGAAAATCCAACCTGGTCGCATCCATTACCCTGAAGTGCAGATTCGGGCGCGCCGATCCGGCTCTGGCGGCCTCGATTTGTTTCGGATCGATATCGACCCCCGTGACCTCCAGATTGCTCGCGCCAGCAATCTCACAGGCGGCAGCGCCGACGCCGCATCCCACGTCCAGGTATCGCCACCCAAGCTGGTAGTTAATATGGCCCAGCAGTTCCCGCGCGCGAGCGGCGACCGTGCGTGTATGACTGGGTCTGTTTACGAAGTACTTCTCAAATGCTGTCATCTTCATATCTGTACTCTCCAATCCGCCGGCGTCAGGCGGCCTCTGTGGTGCGGCGTCGTGACCGATCGGGCCGCGAACGGGCTCGCCCAGGAAGGAGCTGCTGCATTTGTTTGCCGGCAGATATGGAGTCCATACTTGAGCTTATGACTGGCGGTCAGTCACTTGTCAAGGGTCGCGGCTGTCCCGACCATCCTCTCCTGACAATCCGGCCAACCTTTAGCGAAACCCGCCGCGGGTTTCACACTTCCTTCGGCAGGGGGTGACTGAGCTCCGCAAAACACGCGCTGTCCAAATGATTGACCAAATCTCCGGGTCGATCTGTGTTCTGAAGATTCAGCGGCCGCGGACGAAATGAACTACGGAGTGGCGAAGCGGTACTTCCCATCCTTTAATTCGATCCATCGCCCGCGGTCCGTGACCTGACCTCCCACGTCGATTTGCGTGCGCAAAATCATGAGCTCCTCTTCGGTCGGCACTTCGAGAATCTCGAGCTTGGGAGCGATCGCGGGCTTGAAGCTCATTTCCTCGAGCAGCTGTTCGAGCGTGACGAAGGGCGCGATTCCCTGCAGCATGAGCTGACAATCGGCTCCGTACCCGAACATCGCCCACGGCGTGTAAACCCGCCATGGGCCGGTCCCGGGTGGAAGGCCGTGGCGCTCGCGGGCGCCCGGACCATCGAGAAACCCCGGCGACGAAATGAAGTCCACGCGCTCGACGAATTTGCGCTTTTGCTGATCGGTGACCAGGATTGTGCGCCATGCGAGCGCTGCGATGCTGTCGGCGCCGCCGGGGCCCCCGAAGCGCCGTCCCTCGCCGCCTTCGTATTTGCCGACCACGGTGGAATTGATGTTTCCGTAGCGATCGACTTGAAGAGTCGCGAGGATGCCGTAATCGACGTAGCCGAGTTGCGCGAGGTCGGCCGCGTAATTCATCGTCCCCCACTGAAGTGCGCGATAATTGGCGGGCGAGGCGATCATCGTCATCAGGGGATCGAACGGCACCCGGGCCTCGGGCCCGACGCACCCATCCTCGGTCAGGTACTGAAGGTTGGGCGCGCTCATTCGCTTGGCGAGCAGCACCGAGTTCATCGGCTCGCCGCCGCCGCCAACCCAGTAGATGTACTTGTCGTCGACCAGGCGCGAGATCTGACAGATGACGAATTCGCGCTCATTGAAGTCGGTAGCTGGAGTGCTCACGAGGCATAGCCCTCCCGGATGGTTTCGCGCCGGCGAATCTCGGCCAGTTTTTCGGTTCCCACCACTTTCTGCAGGTACTCATCGTGCGATTGCACGGAATACACATGTTTCTTGAGGTACTCGGTAAAATCGCCGCGGAACATCGCGCCCATCGCTTCGATGACTCCCATCGGATCCGACGCGTAGTATCCCTGCACCGTTCCCGGGTAGGCGCCGAATGGGGCGTGCACGACCGCGTCCACGGTGAAGTGCGCGATCGAGGTGCTAGCCGGATCGCGCCGGAACTCGTCCGTCGCGACGATCTCTTCGGCGGACACGATCACTCGCTTCGACGCGAGCGCACATTCCGCGTGCGCGATGCCGGTGCCGAAGACGCGCGCGTTACCGAACTCATCCGCCTGATGAACGTGAATGATCGAGACATCGGGATTGAGCGCCGGGACCAGGAGAACCGGTTTTCCGGTGAAGGGGTCCTCGACGATTTTGCAACCCGAATGCTGAAACCCGTCGGTCCCGCCGAAGCTGCGCGCCGGCATGAAGGGTAGCCCCATCGCACCGGCCTTGAGGCGCAGCGTTATCACCGCATTGGAGTACTCGTAGATGGTGCACTTCTTTTCGCGCACCGCGCGCGCGATCCACGGGCCGAAGCCGATGAACCCGATGTCGATCCGATCGGCGCATCCTGCTTCGACCAGCAGCGCGCATGCGACATAGGTGAACTTGCCGCACAGCCATAGATTTTTTTTGCGCTGGCGGATGATCTCGCGAATCAGCGACGACGGTCCTCGCTGAAAGTAGTTGCAGTCGTATGCGAGGTAGTCGCCGTCGCGTACGAAGCGCTCGACCGCCTCTTTGTGAGTCATCAACTTCGAGACCATCTGGTGTGGTTTATGGTCCCGCACGCTCGCCCGATAACCGTCGGGATCGACTTTCAGATAGTCGGCTTTGCCTTCTTCCAGAATCCGCATTTGCTGAGTTCTCCCGAACCTCTTGAGTTGCCGGCAGCGCTTCGATTCAGATTTGGATGCCCGACTGCAGCAGGATGCCGTTGTGAATCAGGAAACTTCGGATGGCGTTGCCGCGCGTGGCCCGTTCACGTCCCTGGGCGCCGCCTTTCGCCTGAAAATCGGCTATGCGCTCCGCCATCGAGCGCCTGCCCTTGATGCTGATCTTGGCTTCCTTGCCCTCTTTCTTCAGGATGCAGGCGGCGACGATCTCGTCCGGGTCGAGTTCGAGCGTGGCGCAGAACTCTCTAAGCAGTTCGAGCCTCGATTTATCCTCGTTCGGCTCCACGCCCGATTGCTCGCGCAGTCCTTGGTACCAGGTCTTGACCGAGTCGTACTCTTCGAGCGGTTTATTTATCGACGCCATCGTTATTTTCGAGCGGTGCGTGATTCCATCGGTCGATTGTTCGGTTCGATGAAGCTTACTCGGGAAGACCGAACATCCGCGCGAGCGCTTTGATCTCCTCTTTCCGCCACGGCAGCGGCGCCGGCGCCTGGATCATCTTCGCCGCCTTCATCTGCTCGGTCACCTTGGGATCGCCCTTGAATGGCTTCCCGTATTCGCCCTCGAAGAAGATCTCCTCCAGCGGAGGCCGCGGACGCTGTCCACCTGCTTCCCACGACTCCGCCGGATAACCGACCAGCAGCACCCATAGCGGCATCCAGTCCTTGGGCGCCTTCACGACTTTGTTGATCGCGTCGTGCTGAAAGGCGGACAGGCAGACGCCAAGTCCCTCGTCAACCGCAGCGAGCATAGCCTGGCAAATCGCGATGCCTGCGTCCGATGCGGCGGCTGCCGCCACCGATGGCAGGTTCGCGCCCTCGGCCAGCGGCTTCAGAATGTTCGGCCAAACGAATTCATCGACAAACTTATGGCTCCATCCGTGGGTGGCGTTCAACGCGCCGACATCGACCAGCTTCTTCAGCCGCGCCTGAGCCCCCTTGTACGCCCCCATATCGGCGTAGGTGTAGATGTGCACCGGGGCGAGCTCGATGTTGAGTCCGGAGACCGGAGTCTTGAGCGAGTCGAGCGTTTCACGAGGGATATTGTCCCGGATCACGACGATCGCTTTCAGAAAGGTCGCGTTGACCGCGCATGACGCGAGCCGCGCCGCCTCCAGCATGATCTGGATCTTCTCGCGTTCGACGTTCCGCCACGATTGGAAGTAACGGATCGTTCGCCGCCGCCCTACTACTTCTTTGAATTCCATCGACTGTTCCTCCAGCTAAAAAACGTCGCTCCGCCCCGGGGAGACCCACCGCATCAGATTCGGTTTGCCGCAATTTCACTCACCCGATGGCGCTGCCCGGCGGAAGCTTACGCCGACCACGGTCGCGCCGACAAGCGCTAGGATCTCGATCAGGTGTTGAAAAGCGCAGCCGCCGGCACAATAGCTCTCCCGGTGCTCCGTCCATTTGCAAAGGTCTCAGGATAGATGAGACAAAAACGATTCAACTCGGAGAAGCCTGATTCGACAAATGGAGCCGACGGGGAAATGAGACAACTGATCGATCTGCATGGAAGGCGTGCACTGGTAACGGGCGGCGGCCGCGGGATTGGCCGCTCGATCGCGCTTGCGCTGGCCGACGCGGGCGCCAACGTCGCGGTCGCCTCTCGCTCACAGGGCGAACTGGACGCGGTCGCAACCGAAATAGAGCAGCGTGGCCAGCGCGGCTTCGCGGTCATCATCGACGTGATGAGCCGCGAGCAGATTACCGCCGGCGTTGACGAGGCTGCCCGCAAACTCGGCGGTCTCGACATTCTGATCAACAACGCGGGCGGCGTGATCGCGGATAACCCGCTTCACCTCGATCCGCTCAATCATGACCCGCGCGCGTTCGAGGACAACCTGTTCATGAACCTGACCCAGGCATTCTATGCGACTCACGCCGCCCTCCCCTACATGATCAAACAGAAGTGGGGCCGCATCATCAGCATCGGTTCCGGCTATGCGAAAAACGGCGGCGGCCCACTGGCCTATTCGGCCGCGAAGCACGGCCTCATCGGTTTCACGCGCTCGCTTGCTTATGCTGCCGCCCCGCACGGTATCAATGTGAACGTGCTATGTCCCGGATGGACCAACACCAGGATGGTGGACTGGAACATACTGGGCGCAATGATGGGGGTGAGTGCGGCCGAGGCCAGGCGATTCGCCGAGAGCCAGAACATCCAGAAGCGGATCGTCGAGCCCGATGAATTGGGTGCGATGGCGGCGCTGCTCGCATCCGACGCCGCCGGCGCGGTGACCGGACAGGTCATCAGCGTTGACGGCGGATTCATGATTTAGCGCGCTTGGACAGCCCCGCTCTATTCGAGATGATCGATCACCTTGCCGAAGCCAAGCGTCATGTCGCTGAGCATGTAGCTTGCCCCAATCACCCGCTTGACCGGTAGCCGGTTCCACGGGTCGAGCCGCGAGCTTTCCGCAAAAGCGATCGAGCCTACGCCGGTCCATGCCTCGATTACTCTGACCTCGATGAGCGTCTCGATGATCTCGGCGCATGACGGACGCCCGTTTTCTTCGGCGGATGGAATCAGGCGCATGCTGACCGGCGGCGGCGCGGCGGAATGCCCATTGTCGGCCGGCCGTTCCGGGCGAACGATCGCGCTGGCCAGGCGGATCCCTGCCGGACGTTCGAGCGTCCCATAGATCATGTCGCGATCGTTTTTGAATTCGATTTGCGCGAGCTTCTTCGGAAAACCGTAGATTTCCCGCCCGGCCAGCATCGGCGGCTCGGTCGTCACCGCGATGTGCATGACGTAGTTCATCGGGCGGCCCTTATGCTCGACCAGGAGCGAAAGGATTGCTTCGTTGTAAGGACCCAGAGTGGTCCACGGATATTCGTAGAACGAAAGTATCGCGGTGGCCGGCTCGCTCAGCGCCAGCGGCGCCGGCAATGCTTCCAGCGCGGCTTCGAGGTCAGTTTCGAACGCGACCACGATCGAGCGAGTGTTGCGATAGTAGAACGGCGGGCGCTGATACGCGGCGGCGTCCGCCGGCATCGAGTATCCTGCATTGCTGAGGTTGAGACGTCCGTGTTTGGCCATGCTGCGATCCTCCTGGGGCCGGATTTTCATAGTTGTGGCACGCGTTTGAATATTGAACAAGCTCTCGAGCTGGAGAGGGGCGGATTCGAACCCCCCGAGACCCTTCAGGGATGTCGTGATGCGCGATCGCAGCGCGGTTCGCGATGGGAATGGTTTCGCGACCCGCGCCGGCGCGTGCCCAATTTTACTCGCTGCCGCCGGCCACCAGGCTGTCCGCTTGATGGATAAACGCGGTGGTTGGAGCATCACAAACCCAGATCTTTTTGATCACGTCTGCGCCGTACCCCGTCGCGTTACGTCCGGTTATGCGTGTGCACTGCGTCTTCATCGCGCCGTTGCACAGCGCCAGGCCATTGAGGGCGTATGAATAATGCGGGTCGATCTGCAGCGCGCTCATGTAGGCTTTCATGGCGGGTATGTAATCCAGCGCGTAGTAGTAGTCGGATCCGATTTCGGTCCACATCTCCTTGGGATCGCCCGCGTTTAGTTGCAGGGCGCGCTTGTATGCCTCGGCCGAGTCCTCGAAATTCTTCTTGGTTTGAGACGGTAGAGCGCCGCCAACCAGGGAACGCGCCGCGAATTGTTGTTGCGTCGCGAGGTTGTGAAGCTGGGTGCCAAACCCGAGCCAAACGCGGCCGTTGTTGGGCGCGACTTTCACCGCGGTCTGCATCACCTCCGCCGCTTTCTCGAATTGCTTGGCGTTAGCGTAGCATCCAGACAGCGCTTCCAACGGCCGCGAATCTGTGGGCGTCAGCGCCGCCGCTTTCTTGAACGCTTCGGCCGTCTGATCGAGCTGACCCAACCGGCAGTAAGCATCGCCGAGAGTTGCCCAGGCAAGGGGATTTTTGGGCTCCGCCTGCGTCCAGCGCTGCCCATAGGCCTGGAGTCCCTGCCAATCCTGGTTGCCACCATATTGCGACGCGCCTGACATCCAGTCGGTGGCGCCGACCGCGGGAGCGTAGGCAAGATATCCAACGCCCGCCAGCAGGAAGCCGGCCGTGGCTACAAGGAGTAGGTCTCTGAACCGTTTCGGCAGCATACCCGCGCCACCTCATCGCGACCCCGACGACGAATCAATCGGCCGTTTAGCTGAGGAGCTTGGGTTCAACCAGAAAAAGCTTACCCCGTCAAGCGAACCGCAGCGCCTCCGCGAGGCTCGGCTAGTCGCGACCGCGCTCGCAGCGAGCGCGGTCGCTCACCCAAACGGAGACTGTATGGCGGCTGAAGAAAATACGAACTAGCGGAACCACAGGATGTGAGCATCCTCGAGCGGAATCTTCGCTCCGCAATGCGATGGAACGATGCGAGGCGTGTAGTCCGATGCCGGGCGCGAAGCGGGAACGTCGCCGGTGTAGATGCGCCACCCTCTGGAAAGCTCGGCGCTGTCACTGTGCGTCATTTCCGATACAAACGGGGGCTCGGCATCGAGCGGATCTGCATAAAGTTCTACGCGCACCCAGTCGGCACGCAGCTCTCCTAGATGCACCTCAACCCGTAGTGAGTGCTTTTGTGGAGAGCTCTCGACGCAAAGCTCGCCGAACCTCAGCCACGCCCAGTGCTCGGCCAACGCCTGTTTCCATTGGAGCAGGTATCCCCCGTAGGCGCCTTGGTCGCTTGCCCGCTCATGATATGCCGCAGCAGCAGGGAGATAATATTTCTCCGTGTACTCGCGAACGGCTCGATTCGCCGAAAAGCGCGGTGTCAAGCGTGACATGCTTTCACGCATTCGCGCGGCCCACTCGGTGGCGATGCCATCGTGTCCGCGGTTGTAGAACGCAGGAATGACCTTGTTCTCCAGAGTATCGTAGAGTTCTTCGGCTTCGGCCGCGTCCCAGCCCGGGTCATGGTCATGCTCCTTGCCATCGCCCAATGCCCAGCCGACTTGGGGCGAGTATGCCTCGGCCCACCAACCATCCAGTTCCGACAGATTGAGGCCGCCGTTGACGAGCACTTTCATTCCGCTTGTGCCGCATGCCTCCCAGGGCCGGCGAGGAGTGTTGATCCATAGATCGGCGCCCTGTACCAGCCGCTCAGCCAGTGCCAGGTCGTAGTCGCTGAGAAAGACCGCATGGCGCCGCACGTCGATCCGCTGGACGAAATCAACCCAGGCCTTGACCAGCGCCTGGCCGGCGGTGTCTTGCGGATGGGCCTTGCCGGCCATCACCAGCTGAACCGGACGTTGTGGATTCGTCAGAATACGAACCAGGCGTTCCGGGTCATGCAGGAGCAGATTGGGGCGCTTGTATGTTGTAAAGCGGCGGGCAAAGCCCAGCGTCAGGGCGTCCGGATCGAAAATACTCTCCGCGGCTTTTGGATCTTCGCCGCGAGCGGCAAGCTCGCTGGCGAGCCATCCTCGCACGAAGCGAACCAGATCGAGACGGTTCTTCGCGCGAAGTTCCCACAGCGCGCTGTCCGGGGCGCGGCGTATGTCGTCTCCTACCGTCTCCATGGTCCCGCGCCAACGCTCGCTGCCACAGGTTTCCGTCCATAGCGCATCGGCATCCGCGGAATCCCAGGTCGGTGTGTGGACTCCGTTGGTGACATGTCCCACCGGCACCTCGGTCTGGGGCCAGCGCGGAAAGAGAGGCTGGAAAATTCGCCGGCTCACTGCCCCATGCAGGCGGCTGACGGCGTTGATTACTCCGCTTCCACGAATAGCTAGATAGGCCATGTTGAATGGCTCATCCTGATGGTCCGGATACAGGCGGCCCAGCGCGAGGAAACGCGAAAGGTCTATGTGAAGCTCCTCTTCGGCGTAGCGCCCGAGGAAGCGGCTTATCAAAGCGGGAGCGAAGCGATCGAAGCCGGCCTCAACCGGCGTGTGGGTTGTAAATAGATTGCCGGCGCGCGATATGGCCAGCGCATTTTCGAAGGGTTGACCGTTGTCTTCCATAAGGCTTCGTGCGCGCTCCAGCACCGCGAATGCCGCATGTCCTTCGTTCAGATGGCAAACTTCCGGGTTGATCCCCAGCGCGCGCAGAAGTCGCCAGCCGCCGATCCCGAGCACCATTTCCTGTCCCAACCGGAGTTCAGGTCCGTCCCCGTAGAGTTCGGCGGTGATACCGCGATAAGCCGGCGAGTTCGCCGGGTCGTTGCTATCGAGCAGGTAAAGTCTCAGTCGGCCGACCTGTGCTTGCCAGGTACGCAGCCTCAGTTTCTGGCGAGGCAGGTTGACGCTCACCCTGAGCCACTGGCCGTCCTCATTGCGCACGGGGGTTATAGGTATCTGGCCAGGGTCGTTATAGGGGTATGATGCGAGTTGGCTTCCGTCGGCGCCGATTATCTGGCGAAAATAGCCTTGCTGATAAAGAAGCCCCACAGCGACGAGCGGAACGCCAAGGTCACTGGCGGCCTTTAACTGATCGCCGGCGACATTGCCTAGTCCGCCTGAGTAGATGGGGAGTGCTTCGCTGAGCCCAAACTCCATACTGAAGTAGGCGACGCAGTTCAATGGCGGGTTACTATGAGCGTGCTGAAACCATGCAGGACTTTTGAGAGCGTGGCGCTGTCTTCTCAGGCGCTCCTTAACTTGATCCCGGAATTCCGGATTGCCGTGGAGCGACTCAAGTCTGGTCCGGGAGGAGGTTTGCAGAACGACCCAGGGATTATGGGTGAGTGCCCAGAGTTCCGGGTCGATCATGTTCCACAGCGGATCGGTCGAGTGGTTCCAGCAATGTCGCAGGTCCAAAGCCAACTCGACCAATGCGCCGAGATCTTCGGATTCTGACTCCCGCGTAGTCTGATTCAGGTCCGGCATAGAAAGCTCTCAATCTAAGGGTCGCTCGTCTCCTGATATTGCGTTCTGATCGTCTTGCTTAAATACCGATCTGTCAAGAAGGATTCAGGTGCTGTCGCGTTACGGTTCAGTGAAGCTGCGTTTGCGAAGCGCCCGCTGTCGGTGCTAATCCGATTCAGGATTGAAAATGGAAATTCCGGTTAAAAGAGTAGATTCCGGAGTGATACGATTCCGCAATGCTTGAGCGACGGACTCTTTTCCTGCTGGTTGCCTTCTTCTTGACGGGCTGCCCCGGCCAGGCGGACGCTAGTTCCTTCACCTACAGGTTGCGCAAGCCACAGAATAATCAGGAGTTCTCGACCCTGCATTCGATGCCCGATGGTGCCTTGCTGGTGGTCACCAAGCAGATCGAACAGCCCAAGCAAATCTGGACTCTGCGGCGCATCGCGGCCTGGGACACCTCGCAACCCCTTGAGGACGAGCTGGATGTTGACGTGGGGCCGAATGATGAATCACTCGGATGGTCACTTCAGGAAGATCGGTGGGATCGTAACGATCAGCTCTTAATGGACCCCGGCGGAAATTATCTCGTGGTCCGTTTGAGCCAGAACGCAGATATAGGGAACGCGTCCCCCCCCCGCGAATCTCCAAAGCCGCTGTCTGTCCTGAACATTATCGATCTCCACGGGTTCAAGCTTCTCAGCCGCGTCGTGCTCACCGATCCTCTGCTGGCCGCAGGCGACATGGGTTTCAGCCCCAGCGGGGCCTTCGTAGTGACCGGCCTTCAGGAGTATAAGAGCGCAACGATCGACGGCAAGGTGACCATTACCGGCCAGTATGCGGTGGAAACCTTAACCCTTCCCGGCCTGAAGCCTGAAACGGTGTGTAATTATACCATTATCAACAACCTCTGGATGGCCGAGACCGCTTCGACGCCGGAAGAAAAGGCATGTGGGCCCAAACTCGCTCCGCTTGGCTTCTCCTCGTTAGACGATGTGCATAAAACTCTCAACTTCCTTGGACGGCTGACATACATCGCGGACTACTCGAGGAGGGTTCCACCCCAGTCGCCTTGGGGTTGCTCATTCGAGGATCTGTCCGGGAACCTGAAATATGAGCTGTTCGATTGCGACCAGAGCCGCGTTCAATTGACATTTCTCTCCTGGTATCGTGGGTTAAGGGTTTTCAAACTCGAGAATGGAACACAAATCATGGATTTGAAGCTGCCTCACCGCCCGCAGTTTTCCGGCGTGCTTGCCACGAGCCGCGAAGTCACATACGTGGTTCTATTGCGTGATGGCGCCGAACTGGAAGGCTACCGCGTGCCTTAGGACCGCCATGATCGTGGCAGTCCAGAGTTGATTTAGATTCGAACCCAGACCCCCGGTCGGCCCCCACCAGCATCCTGGCGAATCGCCCTAAAACGCTCATACCATCATAAGAGATGGTCAGTCGGCCCGAAAAACAACTATTTTCTGATCGTAACTCGTGGTCTGGTATCGGTTAATTACAACGGTCAGGCCAAGGCGCATGTTTGGCTCAGCTACCATGCGGAGTATCTCAAGTGACCGCTGAGAAAGGTGAAGTGGCTCATTTGCGATCGCGGAGATCTTGCACGGTCATGATCCGGACTCCATCGGCAGACAACTCACGGCGAAGCAGATCGTCGCGATCCGGCTCGAGCGACCGGCAAAGATCCCAGATCACGTTGACCTGAAACCCTTCCTGGAGAGCGTCTTCGGCGGTCCACTTGACGCAAAAGTCGCGAGCGAGACCGCAGATAAAAATTTGCTCGGCGCCGCGATTCTTCAAGTACCCTGCCAGTCCGGTCGGCGGCCGATTGCCTTTTGGATCCCAATTGTTGCGAAGCGCGCTATACGAATCGATCGCCGCGTTGGTCGCCTTTCTAATGATCGCAACCGCTCGCGCCCATGGCATCCCAGCGTGCAGGTCGGCGCCTGCTGTCCCTTGCACGCAGTGATCGGGCCAAAGGATTTGCTCATGGCCGTACAGTTCGATCCTTTCAAAGGCTCTCCGGCCCGGGTGGTTGCTTGCAAATGAGACGTGTTCAGGCGGATGCCAATCCTGGGCTGCGACAATCAACTCGAAGAGGCCCGCTTCCATCAAATCCGCAATAGGCGACACGATCTCATCCCCACCGCCAACCGGTAATGCACCGCCTGGCAGGAAGTCCGACTGGACGTCGACTACCAGCAAAGCCGATCGCTCCTTGTCCAGGGTTATCGCCATGTCAGAAATGGGCGGCGAGGACCTTGAAGCCGTACTCCTTCAACGCGTGTGCCACGCGTTGCCCGCTTGCCGAAGGAACCAGCACGTACAGAATCTCACGTCCCGGCTGATTTCGCTTTCGCTGGTACGTCCCGACACCGAGCAGAGGACAAATCGTCCGGACGAGGTTGGTTGCGGCCTCTATCTCTCCGGAGCCCTCCAGATCGAGATCAATTCTGGAACTGTCCTCGGAAGCATCTCCGAGTACGGCCGCGAGCGCCCGCAGCATATCGCTGGCGGTTATGATGCCGACCATCTTGCCATCCTCGACCACCGGAAGACTGCCGATCTTGTTTGCTATAAGCAGGTGAGCGGCTTTCTCGACCGGCGTGGAAGGACGGACCGAAAATGGATGCGCGCTCATGACCGCATCGACCCGCGTGTGAGCCAGCTGCCCGATGTGCTGGCGTATGTCACGGTCGGTCAGAATACCGACCAGTTTTTCCCCATCCACCACCGGAACCTGTCGGAACCGGCCGGCTTCCATCCTCTCATGTGCTGCTTCCAGCGTGTCATTCGGCGCGACAGTCACAGGCTTCGGGGTCATCAGCTCGGCAACTATCATTGGCGCTCCTTTGAGGCCGTGTGTCGGCGTGACGATCGGATCCACATTCAAACTCCTCGACAACGGAGCTGTGAAACTCGATCTCAAAGCTAGAGGCCTAGCACTTTTGCAGCGAAAAATCGAAGCGCCGTTTGCTCGGGGCTGAGTCCTATAAGGGAACGTTTAATCCGCGGCGATTGCGGCGCGCTCGGCGGCGCGGGCGGCCGCGTAGCGCGGAACGAACAGCGCGGTGGCGGCAAGCAGCAGGGTCGCCTGTGCGCCGAGCGTTTGCACGGTCGGGAAAATTCCCAGCGCCGGGAGCGTCGGGACGTAATCGACGAAGGTTGCCGCAACCCAATCGGCCTCCTGCAGGCTCGCGACGCCCTGGCCGATGAAGATCACCGCCATCGCGTAGAGCATCACCGCCGCCGTCTTGCAGACAATCGGGAACGCAATCTTGCCCGCGCTCCATTCGATTATGACGAAAAGGGCGGCCAGCGCGAACGCCGCGGCGGCGATCCCGGCGGCGACCGCATAGTGTTCGGCGCCCGCGGCCGCGCCCGCCGAAAGCGCCTGCAAGGAAACTATCGTGTCAGCCCCTTTGCGCATCACGGCCAGAAAGGCGGTCAGCCCCAATGCCAGGGCCGGCAGGCCGATCCGCTCCGCGTTGCGGAGCTTGGCGCGGATGAACCTGCTCGAGCGCTCGGATTGGCTGTTCGCGATCAGCCGCGAGATGACATAGAGGAGCGTCGCGGCGGCAAACAGTTGAAAGACGCCCTCGAGCGTGTCGCTGGCGTCGTCGCTGATCAGATAGTTGACCGCGACGGCGAGCAGGATGCTGGCGACGATCGCCGCGGCGGCGCCGGCGTAGATGTCGCGCGGGTGGGTGTGGCGGCCCGGCTCGCGGGTGGCGGCTGTTAAGGCGACGATCACGAGCATCGCCTCCGTCCCTTCGCGAAACAGGATGCCCACGGAATAAAGGAAATAGGAAAGGACGGTTTTGGACATATGCGTTTGCTGATGCCTCCTCAAAAACAAGCGTTGAAAACACCGGGGCTTCGGCACCCGGCGGCGAGCGGTGCGAAGCTAGCAAGGTGAAGTAACGGCGTGATGAAGGAAATTTATCGAAGCAATCAATTCTGCGTTGCCTGTGGCTCCGCAAAACTTGACCCGCGCGTTACGCACGCGCGCCAGCGGCAGAGTCAGATCGGCGCTGCGGTGCGATCCAGGATCCGCTGTGCGCCAGTCAAGCTCAGGACATCGTTGGTGCCGTCCTCGATCAGCGACGCGCGCGCGTCACGGAAGATCTTCTCGATCGGGTACTCGCGGCTGAGCCCGTTGCCGCCGAAGATCTGCAGCGCGTCGGAAGCGACCTCGAACGAGGCCTGGGTGCAGAAGGTCTTGGCCGCGATCGCATACTCGAGGTCAATTGCAGGCGGGGGATCGTTGTGTATCATCACGGCGCGCGACAGCGCGCGGCATGCCTCGACGCGGGTGAACATGTCGAACAGCCGCTTCTGGACGAGCTGATGCTGGCAGATCAGCTTGCCGCCCTGGATGCGCTGCTTTGAGTAGTCCAGCGCGGCCTCGAAGGCGGCGCGCGCAACGCCGGTGAAAACGGCGGCCATTGTGCTGTTCGCGTTGGTCAGCGTAATCGCCGCCACTATCGGGAAGGCCTCGGGTGTGGCGAGCACGTAGCGGTCCGGGATGCGCACGTTGTCGAAAAAGATCTCGCCCTGGTTGAGCGCCCGCTGGCCGATCTTGTTGAGCGGTTTTCCCTTGGAGACGCCCGGCAGGTCGAATGGAATGAACGCGACCACGCCCCCGGCCGGCTGGCCGCTTACCGCCGGCGCCATCAGGTACACGATTCCGTGTGTCGAAATCGTGCCGTTGGAAACCCACGCCGCCTTCTGGCCGTGGACCACGTAGGAATCGCCGTCGCGCCGGATGGTGGCGCGTCCGGCGGGGTTTGCTTCACCTTCACTCGCAAGGAACATCGCCCAATCCGAACCGTGATTCGGCTCGGTCACGGGCCATGATCCGATAAAGCGGGCGTCACGGTCGGCGATGTAGGGCTTGACGAAAGCGTCGATAAGTTCGGAGTTTCCGCTCATCGCCAGCGCACCAAATGGAGCGCCCGCGACGCCGAGGCTGATCGCGAGGTCGGCGCCGCCCCATCCGAGCTCCTCCAGAAAGATCTGCATCCCAAGCCCGTGAAGGCCGAGCCCGCCGATTGCTTCGGGGAAGGAGGCGATGTGATAGCCAAGCGCAAACGCCCGGCGCATGAAGGTCCACAGCGGAGAGCCGGGCGCGATGACATCCTGTGGGTCGGGCAGGCGGTCGAGTTCCGTTGCGGCGGGCCGCAGCACTTCTTTGGCAAAGCGGTGGACGTTGTCCCTCAGCGCGCAAAGGTCCGCGGGAATATTACGGTCGATTTCCACGTAAGCGTCCATTGCCAACCTCCCGCAGCCTGCTACCGGCTATGAACTGCCACCCGCAGGGATGAAGCTCGTCGGTATATCCAGCGCCTTATGGACGAATTCGAGTTCCTGCTGGCGCCATGGCAGCGGAGCGGGCGCCTGGATCATCTTGTCGCGCTTGAGTTCCTCGACCACCTTGGGATCGCGCTCGAATGGTTTGCCGTGCTGGTTGATGAAGAACAGTTGTTCGAAGGGCAGCTTGGGCCGCTGGCCGCCCGCTTCGCGGCTCTCGAGCGGATAGCCGACGCTCATCACGACCAGCAGATGAGCGCTGTCGGGAAGATTGAACGCCTTGCGCATCTTGCGCTCGCGCACGCCCCCGAGCTCTCCGGTGCCGATGCAGCAGGTGCCGAGGCCCTCCTCGTAGGCGACCAGGGTGGCCTGGGCGATCGCCTGTCCGCAATCCATCTCGGTAAGTCCGGATTTGAGCATGTCTTCGGCGTTCATGCGGAAGTAGGGAATCAACAACTGATCGAGCGCCTTGTGCTCTGCGGCCTCGTCCACGCCCATCACGCGCGCCGCGACCAGTTCATGGAGCCGCTCGCCCTGGGTCAGGTGGCCGGTCTTGCGGTCGAAGATCGCCTCTTCCACCCAGTACCAGAGGATCACTGCCGGGCAGTGCTTTAACTGACTGGTTCCGAGCGGGGCGACGAGCGCCGCCCAATTTTCCGGCGGGGAGGAATCGCGGAACATCACGACCGCGCGCAGCGCCTGCACATTGCCCCAAAACGAGGTGAGCCGCGCGGCCTCGAGCATCTTCTGGATCTTCTCGCGCTCGACCGGCCTGTACGGGTTGTAGAAACGGATGGTGCGTCTGATGCCGATAGCTTCCTTGAGTTCCATGCGTGTTTTACTCAGCTCCTCAATTTGTTGTGTCCACTGTCCACCTAGGCGCCCTTGTCCCGGTCCCAGGTGGTCGGGGTGATGCCCTGCTGCTTTAGTTGCGCCTTCTGAACCCGGTGGGTTTCGGTCTTTGGCAGATTTTCGCGGAAGTCGAAATAGCGCGGCACCATGAAGCTCGCCATCCGCTCCGAGCAGAAGCGGGCCAACTCCTGGGGCGTGGCGCTTTGGCCGGGCTTGAAGACGACCGCAATCATCACGTCGTCCTCGCCGAGGTCGGAGGGCACGCCGAACGCGCCGCATTCAAGCACGGCGGGATGCTGGTTGACGATCTTCTCGACCTCGTACGAGGAAATGTTTTCCCCGCGCCGGCGCATCGAATCGGTCTTACGGTCCGCGAAGTAGAAGTTGCCCTCCGGGTCGCGCCAAGCGAGGTCGCCGGTATGGAACCATCCGCTGCGCACCTTGGCGTCGGAGCTTTTCTGGTTCTTCAGATACTCGACGCGCCGCGCCGCTGGATCGTCAACCTTGAAGACCAGTTCGCCAACCTCGCCGGCGGGAACTTCCTTGTCCTGATCGTCTACCACGCGCGCCTCGGTGCCGGGCGGCGGCTTGCCCATCGAGCCCTTCGGGGAGGTGCCGAGGTTCAGGAGCGAGAATCCTCCCCCGTCCACCGCGCCGTATCCCTCCCAGATGACGAGGTTGAAGCGCTTTTCGAACTGTTCCCATGCCCACGCCGGCGTCGCGGCGCTCATCACGAGGCGGATGGGATTATCCGCGTCGTCGGGGCGCGGCGGCTGCTTGAGCAGGATCGGGATCATCGCGCCGAGCGCATTGAAGGTGGTCGCGCCGTAGTGGCGGATCTCATCCCAGAAACGGCTGGCGCTAAATCGCCGCGAAAGCGCCAGCGTGCGTCCGCTGACAAGCGCCCTGACCGCGGTCAGGAAGAGTGCGTTGGCATGGAACAGCGGCAGGCAGGTATAGAGGACATCGTCATCGCGATAAAACGCCCCGAAATCCAGCATCGGTCCGCCCAACGCCCGGTAGCGCATCACCACGGCCTTGGGCAGGCCCGTCGTGCCCGAAGTGTACATCATCACGGCGGGCGCCTCCGGATCGATCTCGACCGCGGGCTCGGCGGTCGCCACCGGCGCGGGCGCCGCCTTCATTAGTGCGTCGAGTGCGACCGCGCCGGCAGGCAGCTGAAAGCCGGGCGGCGCTTCGGTGGCGTCCACAATCACGCGGATCGCGGCGGCGAGGCTGGGTCGAATCGCCGCCAGGTTTTCGAGCAGGTCCCACGCGATGACGATCGAGCGCGCCTCGGAGTGATTGAGGAGGTAGGCGAGGCCCTCGCCCTTTAGCGCAATATTGACCGGGACCGCGCAGGTCCCAAGTTTCTGCGTGGCGAAGAAAACGTACAGAAACTCGGGCCGGTTGGGCATCATAATCGCCACACCCTCTTTGGGTGCGACGCCGAGGCCAAGCAGTCCCCCCGCGACGCGGTTTACGCGCTCGTTCAACTGGGCGTAAGTGATGCGCTGTTTCTCGAAAAGGAGGATGACCTTGTCGCCTTGAGACTGTGCGCGCTCGGACAGCACCGAAGCTGGAGAATTAAATGTGGGCCGGGCCGTTTCCATTTGAGCGAAACCTCGCTTGCCGCCGATCGCCTCTTCACCGCGCCGCCGTGCTAGCGGCCTGAGTTTGAAGTTCGATGATAAACAAAGCCTTGCGATTCCTCACGTTTCTGCCGAAACATATGCTGCGAATCTCTAACTCAGGACACTAGTCTTCGTTCTCGGACGCGCCGCCCATGTCGGCTATCGTCCGACCTGTCCTCTCGACGCGCCAGTACTGACTCGGATTGGTAAAATAGCCCGCGCCTGTAATCTTACAGTAAAAGAAGCCCAGCTCAGTAGCGTAGGAAATGGGTATGGGCGCCTGGGGCTTGGCCTCGATTTGCTCGATGTACATCTCTACGCGGCGGGCCTCTTTCTCCCCTGCACTCCTCTTGGCGAAATCAATGAGTTCCCTTTTTCGTTGAAGCAGCGATTCAGCGCTTGTTTTTTCAAAGATGAGACCCTTGCTGCTTCGGTTTTCGATTCCAGCCGGGTCGGGTCGCGCCACTAGCGATTCCGCCCCTGCCTCGAAACGTAGACGGTCACCGGGTGCGATACCGAGGTCCGCCCACGAGTATTTCATGGGCTTCGCGGCGTGGCCGACAACGTTCTCGATGATGACGTAATATCCGTTCGACGGAGCCCGGAACCTTGTCAGACGCACAGCGTCAATTTTCAGACTACTTGCTTCTGTGATGGCCTCCGGATCAAACTCAGGAGCGATCAACACACCCTGTGGGCTTTTCAACAGTTGGTCGGCCTTCTCTTCGGCAACAAACTGAAGGAGGAATCGCTTGGCTTCATGGAGGGCGTCGTTGTCACTGCGCCATCCCGTTAGATAATTGTTCAGTTGTTCGACAGCCGCTTTGTCCGCCTTCCCATTTTTCAGTTCGAAGATCTTGAAGGCTTGCGCGCCGGTATCATCCGCAGCGAGCCCGATAAGGTCAATGCGCCCAGCAATTCCCGTCCCTTTTTTCGTGGATACCTGCTGGCGTAGTCGCAGCGGCTGCTCCTCTTCTTCCTCAAGTGCTCCGCAGCCGATAAGTCCCGGGTTGTTCATCAGGAAGGCTTCCATCTGATACTCGCTTCTGAAGGCTTCGAGCCGTCCAACCCGGTGGCTCTCAATCTTCCAGATTTCGCCTTTGAATTCCGTTGCCACTTTGACATCTCTCCCTAGTGCCCTGAGTTGGAAGTTCGATGATAAACAGAGCCTTGCGATTCCTGACATTTCTGCCGAAACATATGCTGCGAATCTTTAACTCAGGACACTAGGGAACCTCTGCACAGGTGGTTGAGCGCAGATCGTTTGGAAAGTGAGTCATGAAAAGTATCGCTGGAGGTGAGAACTCTGTAACGGTTGTTGCGCGGGAAGCGGCCGCGCGGGATTACTCGGAA
>NZ_JBEKBF010000031.1:0-14138 GCF_050015535.1 Binatus soli (SeqCode)
TTGTCCTCACCCACCGGCTGCTCACCTCCGCACCACCCCTGATCGCTTCCAAACCCACGTCTGTCAATGGCTCCGCTAGGTCTTACCACATTAGTAGTACACTTGGACAAGGGAAATCCGGGGTAAAGGACCTTCGACGAGATCGAAAAGTCTATGATTGAGCCAATAGGGATCGAGCACCCACACCGCCGCATCTTCCTCCGGTTCGCCGCCGGTAACCGCGAAGTACAGCGACACCAGCGGCAAATCGGTCCAGTCGAGGAGGCGAGTCGGAGCTCCGTAGTGCTGCATCAGAAAATACCAATCCCAGATTCGCTCCGGCTCGGGCAGATGGCCGCTCGCCAATTGGATCGCGCGACTCTGGAACTGCTGACGTATTTCAGGTTCGTCGATCTCTAGCTGCGCCTCCCGCCCACGCCCAAGATACTCGACGCGATAGATACGCGGCGACAGTTGCGCGGCGGCAGGCTGACCCCTGAACCACAACCGTTCCTCTTCGCCCTTTCGTTTAATGCGATCGCCGCTCCAGGTGCGGGTCTTCTTCTGCCAGGTCTTTGTGATTCGAGTGATCGCGTCGAGAAATCCGGAGAGGGTAGCGATAGGCGGTTCAAATCTGATTGGCACGGTTGATTAGCCAACAGGACATATGGGGGGTTAGTCCAGAAAGTCGGGGCGAAGCTCCGGATACTGTCTCTTTTGATTATCGGGAACTCGTGTCCACGCCTGACGATACTCGAAACACGCCGAATGCCACTGAGACAATGCCGAATTGAACTGTTGGGCGGTCGGCCATCGATCCGCAAGTATGGTCGGGCCACCCGCCAATTCACTAGGATATGGACCGCCTGGCGCGATAGTGATGGTCTGCCAAGGTCGCATGCCGCCTCGTCCGCGTTGTGCAGCAAGTGCCGCGTAGATTTTGCCGAGGGAGTCGATAAGTTGTTCGACGGTCTTGGTCGCGTCGCGATACGCCCCGCGCTTCGCCATACATTCTTCGATCGGGGTCGTCTCTATACTCTGTCCGGTTGGGGTCATCGCTACCACACCTCCTGCATCACTTTCATTGATGGATAGTATCACTTCGAGTGATGCCGATTAACAGCGGAACGCTGCCGGAATCGAGCATACCCCGGCTGGGCGCGCCCGGCGGCGAGGTCGCGCGCAATCGCGACCGTCCAGCGGCCATTCAACGCCCATTTGTCGGTCGCGCGCCGGTCTGGTAACTCAATGTCGATGAATCTCCGACACGCCGCCGCGCTCGCGCTTGTGGGGCTTCGAGCCAGCATTCGGGTCGCCCGTCACCACACTAAAGAAATTGCCATTGCGCTCGTTCTCGCCGTGGTCGCAGCAATCGCGATCGACCGATACTACAAGTGGGAGCGCTCGGAGATGATGCAGAACAATCGTAAGGCAGTCGCGACCCTCACAACTTTCGACGAAAGCGGTAGTGCAGTCGAGCAGGGGACCGGATTTTTCATCACAAACAACGGCGTCTTAGTAACCGCGTATCACGTACTCAAGGGGGCCGCGACGATTCGCGCGCACCTTCCCTCGGGCGCCTATTATGCCTTCAAAGAAATTCGCGCTGCTGACGAAAAAGCCGACATCGCGGTTTTGCAATTCGATGCGACTGACACGCCTTCGGTGAGAGCACTCGGCGATTCCGACAACCTGCGGGTCGGCGACGAAGTGTATGCTATAGGAACGCCTTCCGGTCTTGAAGGCACTGTGTCCACGGGCACTATCAGTAATCCCGTTCAGGAGGTTGCCGAGCGGTCCTACATTCAGTTCACGGCCTCGATTTCCCCTGGAAGCAGCGGTGGAGGGCTCTTCGACGAGGACGGCGAAGTGATCGGCATCACCGCCGCTGTAGTCGCAGCCCCTAACGCCGAGAACCTGAACCTTGCGGTGCCGATCAACACGTACAGGACAGTGCTCACCGGAACGGCGGGTCAAATCACGAGAGAAAGCCCTGAGCTGTATTATTCACTTGGCAACCTCGCCGATAACAAGGAACACTGGGACGAAGCCATTGACGACTACCAAAAGGCAATCGCTCTGGATCCGAACTATCTGAACGCCTACAGCGGATTGGGCGGAGATTATTTCGAGAAGCGTCAATTTGATCTCGAAGTTGCGAATTATCTGAAGGTGACGGAACTCGATCCGAAAGACGCCGACTCTTTCTATTGGTTAGGTACGGCTTACGAAGATACAGGGAACTTCAATGACGCGGTTGCCGCCTACGTGACGGCGCTGAAAATCGAGCCGGATCATATGATGGCGCTACACGATCTCGCCATCTTGTATTTGGCCGAGGGAAAAGTTGACGAGGCGAAAGAATTGTTGCCCCGCATCTCGAATCTAAATCCCGGATGGGGCAATAAGCTTGCGCTGCTCGTCAAACGAATCAAGTGAACAAGTTTCGTCGGGCCCCTGGTCGCGCGCGACAACGGAGCGCGGCCTTAACACTGGCCTCCCGTGCCAACGGGTCTTAATACTGGCCAGCCGTGCCAACGGTACGAGAAGAGAGAGAGTCAGCTTGGACAAGATTTCAGTACTGGCGAGCGGCGGCCTGGACAGCTCGGTTCTGATCGCGAAGCTGGCAACCGCCGCCCAAGTTTACCCGCTCTACGTGCGATGCGGTTTCGCATGGGAAGACATGGAACTCGATCGCCTTCAATCCTTCCTCGACGCGCTCGACAACCGCAACGTGATGCCGACAACTGTTCTCTCCGCCCCAAGCCGCGTCCTGTACGGCGACCACTGGAGCGTGTCGGGCGCCAGCGTTCCCGGCGCCAACGAACCCGACGAGAACACCTACCTGCCGGGCCGGAACATCATACTGATTGCGTTGGCGGCCGTTTGGGGCAGCACGCACGGCGTCTCACGCATCGCGATCGGATCGCTGGGCGGCAACCCGTTTTCCGATGCTACCCTTGAGTTCTTCGAGAGCTTCGCCCGCGCCCTCAGCATGGGACTGGGACACAATGTGACGGTCGAGGCGCCCATGAGAGGTCTCCATAAGGACGACCTGATTAGGATGTTCAAAGACCTGCCGCTCGAGTTGACCTTGACCTGCATGGCGCCAAAGGGCGCTCGGCACTGCGGGCAATGCAACAAATGCCGCGAGCGTCAGCTCGCCTTTCGCAACGCGGGTGTCGTGGATCGCACCGTTTACGTCGGCTAGTTGGTGTCTTGGGGATGGATTCAGCAGAGCTGCGCACTTATCCCAAGTGGAAATTCCTGGCTATAGCTCTCGTGCTCCTGCAAATAGCTATCCTCGGAGCTTGCACCTCCCATCCTGCTACTGGTGCAAAGCCCAATTCTGCATTTCGAGTCGCGCTGCTCACGCCCGGACCGGTTAGCGACGCGGGCTGGAATGCGGCTGCGTATGAAGGACTCGAGCTCATCAAGACCAAGCTCGGCGCCGATACCGCCCTGGTCCAGACTAAGTCGCCCGCCGACTTCGAGGACGCTTTCCGCGACTTCGCCTCGCGCGGATTCGACCTTATCTTCGCTCACGGTTTCGAGTACACCGATTCCGCCATCGAGGTGGCGCGAAGTTTTCCCAATACTTACTTTGTGGTCAGTTCGGGGGCTGAGTCGTCCGCAAATGTCGCGTCGCTAACCTTCAATGTCGACGAGGCAACCTACGTGGAAGGCGTGCTGGCAGCTGGTGTCTCGAAAACCGGAGTCGTAGGCGCCGTCGGCGGGATAGAACTGCCGTCGATACGATTGTTCTTCGAGGGCTTCAAGCGCGGCTTTCTTTCAGTACAGCCCAAAGGTCGCATTCTGATCAGCTATACCGGCAATTTCGACGACGTTGGCGCCGCCAAGGAAGCGGCGCTTGCGCAAATCAGCCAGGGCGCGGACGTGCTGATTCACAATGCTGACGCGGCCGGCCTTGGCGTCTTCCTTGCGGCCGCACAAGCGCACGTCTTCGCCTTCGGCGTATTTAACAACCAGAACGGCGTCGCCCCGGACGTCGTCCTGGCCAGCGCCGTGACTTCGACTCCGCTGGCTTTCCTGAAAATCGCAACCGAGGTCAAAGACAAGCGCTTTCATCCGGGGATGTTGGAATTTGGAATGCAGGACGGGATGGTGCGCGTGGCGTTTAACCCGAGGCTCGAATCGCGCATTCCCGCCGCCGCACTCCAACGCGCGCGCAAAGTCGAGCATGACCTCGCGACCGGCCAACTGGTTCTCCCGCCAGCGCTCACGCAGCCCCCTGCCGCCAAATAGGCCGCCACTTGCCTCCCGCCGCCGGAGCACTCGCGTTCCTTGAGCTTCATCTCGCGTCATGAATTGGCCACTTTTGGCCAACTTGTTTGCCTTCGCGTTCGACCGCTCGTACACTGCCGCTCAACTATGTCAACCAGCAATCTGCGGGGGTTAAATTCATGAAATTCGGACTGTTCGGAATCAACACCGGAGCTTGTGCGTTGCCCAAGTGTGCCGCCGCAGTCGCGCGCGCGGCCGAAGATGCGGGGTTCGAAAGCCTGTGGACGGGCGAGCATGTAATCCTGCCCGACCCGCAGGCCCCGCCCTCGCCGGTGGCGCCGGACTACCCGATGCTCGACCCTGCAGTCGCGCTGGCCTTCATCGCGGCGCACACGACCAAGATTCGCTTGGGAACCGGCATCATCATATTGCCGCAGCGAAATCCCGTGGTGCTCGCCAAAGAGCTCGCCTCGACGGACGTGCTGTCGAACGGCCGGCTGATCTTCGGTATCGGCGTTGGATATCTGAAGCCCGAGTTCGAGGCGATTGGCGCACCGTTCGATCACAAGGGTGCACGAGCGGAGGAGTGGCTGGCGGCGATGATTGCGCTGTGGTCGATGCCCAAGCCGGAGTTCAGCGGCAAGTGGTTCAAGTTCAAGGGCGTCAACGCGATGCCGCGGCCGGTGCAGAAGCCGCATCCCGAGATTGTCTTCGGCGGACACACCAAAGAGGCGTTCAGCCGGGCGGCGCGGCTGGCCAAAGGATGGTACGGATTTGCGCTGGACCTGGAGGCGACGGCGAAGTGCGTCGAGGGGCTGCGGGCGGCATGCAAGGCGGCGGGCCGTCCGTTCGAAGAGCTGGAGGTAAGCGTCACTCCGAGTCCACGAGTGAAGGTGAATCGCGACACCGCCAAGCGTTACGGCGACCTGGGCGTGAGCCGGCTGATCTTGTTGCAGCGCGGCGCGGATGAAGCGGCGCTGCTCGAAGGCGTTGGCGAGACCGGGCGCGACTTGATCGGCAAGGTGTGAGGTGTGACCCACAGTCAGCAGCGGAGCGAGCCGGTCAAAATAGGACAACGGGTGTCTCAAGAGCGCGACGGCGGGCATTGACGAGTCGCGTTCACGGCGGGATCGGCATTTTTCTGCCGAGCGCCAAAATCCTACCGCCTGCGGCGGTCAATTTTGGCCGCAGGTCGGTTTATTCGGCTGACATTTCCGTCCGCATCCTCTCGGCACGCATGTTGCGTTAACCCTCTTCAAGAGTCGCTTGGGTAATCGCACGAATCGATAAAACGGATCTGAAAAGGGGAACTGGCAGATGTTGAAAAACGACAGCAGTCACGTACTGACGGTTAAGGAACTCTCGGACTATTTGAAGGTTCATCCGTCAACGATATATCGGCAGCTCAAGCGCGGACGGCTTCCGGCGTTCAAGGTCGGCAGCGACTGGCGCTTCAATATCGAATCGATCGATCGCTGGCGTCTGGATCAGGATGTGTTCAAATCGATGTAGGACTGTCCGGGGCGCGTATCGGAAAAGGGCGGGAGTCAGCGGGAAAGAGGGGAGTCACGCAGAGGGGCGTCCGAGAGGACGCCCGGCGTGGCTAATTTCGGTCAGCACGGCGAAGGCCGACCGATCAGAGACAAATTCGATAGGAACAAATATGCGTTTGACTATTGCAGCCGGATTGATCATGGGCGTGTCGCTGGCGGTGCAGTCGGCACTCGGCGCTCACGCCAGGGCCAAAGTCGGTCATGCGGCGAGCGCAGGTAGTCGCGTCCACGAGATCGCGCCCTGGTATATCGCAATGAATGCCGGGCACAACGCTGGGCAGAGCGCGGGTACGCCCGGTACTCACGCGGGGCCGCTTCGGGAAGCTGATGCAATCGGGTCTTCGTAGCGGCACGTCGCGCGTCGCGAAGGGGGCCCAGGGGCTGCGAGGCTGAGGGGTGATCAGATGCTTCTGATCGCACCTGTCGAAGCCTCATCGGCGGGACCGGCGAAATCGAACGCGAGCCATCCGCGCAGCGGATCGACGCGGCTCACCTGCACCATTATCGGCATCTGATTGGGCAAGGTGGGTGCACCGTGCAAGGTTCCGCGCACGGCGAAATCAGCGAGTTCCGCACTTTGGCCTTCGCGTGCGACGTAGGCAAGGATTGGGCCGTCAAGCGCGTGACGCTCGAGGTATCGGAGAATCCAGTAACGCTTGGCGCGCCGTTCGAGCTCGCGACCGGAAGCCTCCGCATTCTCGGCGCCGGCGAGCACGGTAAGTAATTCATCGACGGTGTAAATCGGCGTTTGGTTGTCGCGATTCTTAAGCGCACCCAACAGTTGTCGCTGCAGAACCAAATCGGCGTAGCGGCGGATCGGTGAGCTCAACTGCGCGTAAAAGTCGAGTCCGATTCCGGCGTGGTATTCCGGGTGCAGCGACAGGCGCGGGCGCTGCGATGCCAGATCGCCGCCAAGTTGCGGCTGCACACGGTAAATGATCGAAATCCGGTTCGCGGCGGCATAGCGAGCGGCGACGAAATTGCTCAGCACCATGAACTCCGCCACCAGCGTGCGACCCGGCGACGCGTTATCGACCACGCTGATTTCCACGTCGTCGCCGCGCACGCGGACCTTCGCCTCGCGCCGCTGCACGAGGACTGCGCCGGCGGTCCGGCGCCGCTGACGAAGCTGGGTAGCGGCGGCATGCAGTCTCGAGATGGTAGCGGCGGCCTCGTCGGTGCAGGTCCCTGACTCGAGAATGCGATCGACCTGGTCGTAGTCGAGCCGGCGCTTGATTGGAATTCGAGCGGGATAAATCGAGGCTTCGACGAGTTCGCCGTCGGCCGACAACCGCACGTCGGTGGTCAGCACGGGGCGATCTTCGCCGGCAATCAAACTCGCGGCGCGGCATGAAATCGGATCGGGAAGCATCCTGATGGTTGTTTCGGGCAGATAAACGGTGGTTGCGCGTGCGGCCGCCTCCTGGTCCATCGCGCCGCCCTTGACGACGAAATCGGCAACCAACGCTATGTGCACGCGTACCCGCATGCCGCCGCCGGCGAGCGCCTCGCAACTGAGAGCGTCGTCAACCTCGACGGTGTCGTCGTCATCCACGGTGACGGCGTAGCCGCCGTCGGAAATCGCGCGTGGACCAGGCGCCGTCTCGGCCGCCTCCTTCATGACGGCGTCGCTGAATTCGTCCTTGAGCCCGGCGATAAACGCGAAACGCGGTACGCGCGGCCGCGCGCCGAGCCGCTCCAAAATTTCGAAAGCCGCTTCGGCGGGATCGACGTCGGGCGCCGCCTGCGCGAGCATCTGGGTCATATCGCGGCTGCGCGTGAACGGGTTCTTGAGATAGCGCGACAGCTCTTCGATGAGCGCGGCCGCTTCGTCGGCAGGTGGCATCTCGGCGCTGTTGAGAACGTCGCGCAGATGCTTCTGGATTTTACGATAGTCGTCGCTGCGCGCCCGAATCCGATCGTTCTGCATCCGCAGCCGTTCGACCTGATCGGGCGAGCGCGGCACGAAATCCATGTGGCGGCGGACGAAATAGGTCCGATCGCCCAGCAGCGCCTCGAGCATCACGGAGGCCGCGGCATTCGACCGCCGGCCGAAGAACAACTCGGCAAGTTCCGCGGCGGAAAAGCTGCGGCCCTGCTCCTGGGCGACTTCCCACAGCAATTGGAGGTCGAGTTCGGCGGCCAGTTCGGCGCGCTCCCGTTCCAGGTCGGCGAGCGCCTCCGCGACGTCTTCACGATCCGCGCGTCGATCCGGATGGCGCATCAGGACCAAATCGCGCGGAATCAGCCGCTCGTGTCCGGCGGAATCGATCACGGCGAGATGGCGTTCCTGTTCCCGGATGACGAGGGCGGCTTTGAGCCGGCCTTGATCGAGGTACTCGACGATGGTGCCGGCGTATTTGATCGGCGATGACACGTCAAAATTCATTTTGACGAGCGCCGCGACCTAAGACTATATGGAAGGGCGAACAATTGCCGGAAGATGGATCGAAATAGCGGCTTGAGCAAGAGAATTCAGATCGACCTGCCCGACGAGTTGTTTGGGCAGCTGATGCGGGTCGCGCAGGCGATGGGGATTTCGAATCCCGAGGAGGCCGCGACGATCGGTCTGGCACAGTGGGTGTCGCGCCGCAAATCCGAGCTGGACGACCGGGATCCGAACGAAAAATACGTTGTCAACGAGGCACTCGATGAACTTCTCGAAAAGAAAAAGTAGTTCTTCAGTTTTTTCACTGTTCGCCACCGCGTTGAGTGTCGCCGCCCTGACGATCGCCGCGTTGCCGAGTGTGACCAACTCGATCGCGAGCGCGGCGGGCAAGGGCTTGGACGTAGAAGTACCGTTCGAGATCAAGGCGCTGAAGGCACCCGGCCTCGTCGCACCGTACTTCCTGCAGGATAACCACGGCGTCATGGTGGTGTCCGACCGCGCGGGGGGAGTCTTCTCGGTCACGTTCGCCGGCAAGGTGACGGAGCTCGCGGGCAAGTCGAAGATCAAGAACCCGGCCGGAGTCGCGGTCGGTCCGGCGGGATTCGGCTCGTACGAGGGCAATGTTTTCGTGCTCGCCGCGGCCGGCGATATCAAGGCGCCGTGCGAGGTCGAACGAATCGACAAGTCGGGCGCGGTCAGCACGTTCGCCAAACTGCCCAACGCCGGCGCGGCGCCGACCGAATGCCGCGATCTGGAATTCGGCGCGGCCGGGACACCATTCGCAGGCAAGCTCTACGCGGCGACCAGCGGCAACGCGACAATTTATTCGATCGACTCATCGGGCAAGGCGAGCGCATTCGGCACCTACAACAAACCGGTCGTATTCGAGCTGACCACGATAACATTTCCACCCGCTTCCGATTCCAAGGCGGCGAACCTGATGCTGGTCGGGATGCGCGCCAAGGGGGCTGGAGTGTCGAAGGTCGGCCGCATCGGCATGGTCGGCGCCGACGGCAAGATGAAAGATGACGTTTACCTGGTCGGATTCATCCGTCCGTCGGGCTTCGCGTGGGCGCCGTCAAACTTCGGCTCATACAGTGACGAGTTGATGATCGCGGACACCGGCAAATTTGCTTACGAGAACAACAATGAACGCGACGGCTCGGTCTATCGCGTGGAGAAAGGGATCGCCCGGGGGTTCGCCTCGGGTCTGATGGATCCGACGGACATGAAGTTCATCGGCAGCAAGGCGGTGATTTGCGATCCTGCTGAGAAGGGCCAGGGACAGGGCGCAATCGTGATTATCACGTCGCTGCTGTAGGGCGCGGACTGTCCCGTCAGTGCCAGGGTTCGCGGACGACTTCGGTGTCGCCGGTCTCGCGATCGACCAGCAGCATCTCGACCTGGTTGTATTGTCCCTTGGGAAAGAAAACGTAGCCGCTCACCGTGAAGTCCTTGCGCACTTCCTCGGGTTTCAGTGAGAGCGCCTCGATCTGCTGATTGGCCTGCTGGTCGGCTTTCGTCTGTCCGGCTTGGGCGCCCTGGACAATCCCGTAGCCGGCGCCGTATGCGCTGCCGACGATCGCGCCCATGCCGGCGGCGCCGAATGCGGAGCCCACCGCGGCGCCTAATCCCGCACCGACAGCGCCCGCAGCCACGCCGCTGAAGGCCGCGCTCTTGAGCGCGGCCTTGAGTTCGCCCGCGTTGCCGGATTGTCGCGCCGCCTCACCCGGTGGAAGAGGAGCGACTCGTTCGCCGGCGTCGTTGAGCGCGAACACCTGGCTTGGCACGATCGCGCGCGGTGCGTCGGTGCCGTTGGCGATCGATACGTAAACCGGGGTTACCGCGCCGACGGTAGGCGCGGCCGCGACACTTACGGCCAAGCGGCCTTGTTGCGGAGTCGCGACGACGTTGGGGGTATGTTCGATCGGCGCCTGCGCGATGCCGCATCCGGAAATTGCGATTGCCGCCGCGATTGCACCGGTTCGAAGTCCGATAGCAAGGCTTCGATGCATCCCGGGCGCGGTTCGATTTTTCATGAGCATCACGAATGATGTTTCAGAGTCTCATTTCAATCCGTGGCGCGACGCAAGTCCATACCCGCTCGCCTCGCATCTATAGACGCAGCGCACGGGCGGAGGTTTCAGCGGCGCTCGAACTGCTCGCATAACATTTAGCGTGGGTGGCCGCGTGTCGGCGGGGGGCCAGGTCTGCGGCCGATCGGAGGTCCGGGGGCGAATCCGCCAACCCAGATTAGCGGTGGAGGAAAAAACGCACCGTTCAAGGCGTTCAATGACGCGACTTCCTGGTCCCCCGATTCGGCGGCATACTGTGCAGTGTCATTTTGCTGTCTCATGGCCATCTGGTAGCGGTCGAATTCGTTTTGGTGTCCTTCATACACGCATGAGCAGACGTCAGGGTCGTAGTACCAGTAGACCGTGCCGGATTGGGTCTTATAGTTGCGAATTTCCTGCGGCGGGAGGTCTTGCACGAGCCCGACTTTGTCGGAAGTGTCGATTTTGATCGTGCTGAAGCCCGCGTCGGAGAGCATCGCTTCGGTTTTTTGAACGGCCTCAGGCCGCGAGGCTTCATAGTGATGGTACGCGGCGCACCCCGACACGATTAGCGCCGATAGAACCAAAACGATGAACCGTTTTTGCCGCAAGAAGTCCGCCCGTTCGTCGATGCAGTCGGCGACCCGTCAGCATCCACGGCGCGCCGCGCGATAGAGCATATATCCATCGCGCGCCAGATAGAATGAACAATTGCGGGGCCGCTCCGCATCGCGGCAGGGGGCGTAGGCGGTCCAATGCGCCATCTTCGCGCGCGGGCGTCTTTATGATTTAACGATCTTGTTCGCTTACGGGCCGGGGTGGCGAAATGGCATACGGAGAGGACTTAAAAGTCTGGAACGGTTACCGCCAGACTGACGTTACATCCCGCTGCCCCATGTGATAGATAGCTCCAGATGACCAGCCACGCGGGCGTGGCGGAATGGCAGACGCTACGGACTTAAGGAAACTTGAGTGCTCGCCTGGGAAACCGGCGATGCAGAACTGCCCAAATTCGGGGAAACCTGAAATGGCAATCCCGAGCCAAGCCCGGCCGGAACATTCCAGCCGGGAAGGTGTAGAGACTAGACGGGCAGCACCTAAGCCCCGGATCTTCCGGGGGACGGTGAAGGGATAGTCCAGACCGCAAACCTGATGCGGGCGCTTCAAAACGCCGCGTCCGGGCGGCGAAAGCCGTGGACGGTATGAAAATCCGTTGAGCTTGACGGCTCGTGAGGGTTCGACTCCCTCCGCCCGCACCATTATTCTTCGCGCTCTCTTGCGCCGGGAAAGAAGCGGGACACCAAGCTTGGCGAATACCGGATATTTTATATCATTGACGACACAACCAGAACCGTCGATGTGACGCGAATCGCGCACCGACGCGACGTCTATGAATAACCGAGACACGGCGACCCGGCTGCCAGACATGTTTTCCGAAGATGAGCGCCACACGCTCTGTTGCGCTCGCCAGGGATTGCTGCGGCTTCATCCAGTCGGACAGCTTCTAACCGACCGCGAATCGGCCGACTCCTGGCGATCACGAATCATCGCCAACACCGACTCTGCGGTCCGGCAGGCCGCAGCGTTAAATCAACCTTGGCTAGAACGGCAAAAACAGCGGCTGCTCGACACCAAGGACTTTTCAACTCCTGCAGGCGCTCTTGCTGAGATTCGCGCGTTTGGTGCTCTCACGGAGGCCCATTTCAGCGTACGACCCATCAAAGAAGGCAACGTCAAAACGACAGATTTTGCCGTGTCGATTGGTGATGCTCAGGTTGCGGTCGAAGTGGTTGCCAAGCAGATCGATCCGAAAATGCAAAAGGCGCTTGAGAAAATTCTTTCTCGTCAGCAAGAAGAGCTTCGACGGCGGGCTAGTGCCGCTGACATGCGTGCACAATCAAAAGGGAATGTATTGGTCGGGCACGGCTCGTACGAGCCGTTCGGTGGGGTAGACTCCAGCAAACCAGGAGATTCTCTGAGAGCGAACGCTATCAGCCGGATCCGTCGAATCGAAGATGACAAGGAGGAACAACTTCCGCGGGATGAACCAACCGTCCTATGGGTCGATTTTCAGGACGATGCGTGGGCTTTGGTAGTGGGCGCGGGAGAGGCATTTCCCGTGACGGCCTCGAGGGGACGCGTTACCTCGGGCTTGCTCTGGTACGCGCATTACGGATGGAAAGGCGCGCCGATCATGGAGCATCAGGGCAGTGCGTACGACCGGCGTACGGTCCTTATGGGTCACCAAGGAAAGTTTCGGGATAAAACTAAGTTGGCCACTGTGATCATCTCATGCCCGGCTACCACAATCCTATTTGAAAATCCGTCCGCGAATATACCCCTTCCGGACTCATTCCGGCGCCAATGTCTTTGGCTGCGGTCGTTTGAATCTCAGGCATCGATTGCGAATTGGACGCCTGACCTCGCCCAGCGCACCGTCAATCTACAGGCCGAACAAATCTGTTACTCCGCCGAGGCTTTGATCGCCATCGGCGCCTTCACGCGGCAGGTCGACCCGCAACTCGACCCAATTCTTAAAACCATCAACAGCCAGCTTCAGCCACCCCCGAAATTCCCGAAAACATAACCCATCGGGCCCCTGCCTATTTGCTTTTGCCCTTGCCCTTGAGTTTCACCGACTGCGGCTCATGGTCTGCATTGTCGATGACCGTCAGCGTGGCGTTATACGGTTGCGCGGCGGCCGGCGTGAACGTGACTCCGATCGTGCACTTCGCGCCTGCCGCCAGCGATGCACCGCAGTCATTCGTCACGCCGAACGGACCGCCGGCTGCGCTGAGCCCATACCCGTCCATCAACACCGTAACACCGGGCTTCTTTTTGCTGCCCTTGGGGTTGCTCACGGTGATGTTCTTGGGTCCCTTCTGATTCCCGACTTTCACCGTGCCGAAGTTCAGCGACGCCGGACTGATCTTCAGCTTGACCGGCACTGGCGTAGGCGTGGCCGTCGGCGTGGCTGTAACTGTCGGTGTTGCCGTGGGCGTCGCAGTCGCCGTTGAAGTTGCGGTCGGCGTCGCGGTGGCTGTAGGAGTCGCAGTAGCGGTCGCTGTGGCAGTCGGCGTCGGTGTGGCAGTGACGGTCGGCGTGGCCGTCAGCGTCGGCGTGGGCGTCGCGGTCGGCGTCGCCGTTGCGGTGGTAGTCGCGGTCCCCGTCGGCGTTGGCGTTGCGGTTCGGGTCGCCGTCGCGCTCGCCGTAGGAACGGCGCCCACAGCGTAGAGGTTCTTGCCATAGGGGTAATCGGAGCCGAAGTAAACTGTGCCGTCGCTGCCGATTGCCGGCGAGGAATCCACCTCACCGCCGGTTGTGAACGCCCACTTCTGCGTGGCGCTCGTGCCATTGTCGGTTACCGCGTAGAGGTTGTCGTCATCGGAGCCGAAGTAAACTGTGCCGTCGCTGCCGATTGCCGGCGATGACTCCACCTCACCGCCGGTTGTGAACGCCCACTTCTGCGTGGCGCTCGTGCCATTGTCGGTTACCGCGTAGAGGTTTTGGTCATCGGAGCCGAAGTAAACTGTGCCGTCGCTGCCGATTGCCGGCGATGACTCCACCCCACCGCCGGTTGTGAACGCCCACTTCTGCGTGGCGCTCGTGCCATTGTCGGTTACCGCGTAGAGGTTTTGGTCCGAAGAACCGACATAAATGGTGCCATCGGCACCGACCGCCGGCGAGGACCCCACACCAGAAACAAAGTTGCCGATTCCGAACGCCCACTTCTGCGTGGCGCTCGTGCCATTGTCGGTTATCGCGTAGAGGTTGTCGTAGGAGCCGACGTAAACCGGGATTTCCATTTTGACTTCAGGTTCCAACTCGTTGTGTAGCCCGAACGGCCCTTTCTAGCAAGGTTTTAGCCGGGGTTGGTCCACAATGCTACCAGCGGCGCCGGGAGGGGCCGGTTTCGCG
>NZ_JBEKBF010000032.1:0-12686 GCF_050015535.1 Binatus soli (SeqCode)
GCGCAACAACCGTTACAGAGTTCTCACCTCCAGCGATACTTTTCATGACTCACTTTCCAAACGATCTGCGCTCAACCACCTGTGCAGAGGTTCCCTAGCTCTTTCCCCCTGCACCAGACCCGGGGTCCCTCGGCTCCGCAGACTCCGCTCGGGATGACACAAACAGCAGCCGCATCTCTTCTCTTACTCCCTTCTAACAGGGCGAAGCCCGCATCTTTCTTCTTCCTCACTAAGATACAATGGGTTACCCCTGCCCACCGTTAATCGAAAAATCCGCAGGATGCATCTTTATCTCCCACGGCCGAGAGCGAGAGACGCGCTGCGCGTATCTCGCGATTCTCACTGCGCCGTCGCCGCCGCGACCGCCCACCGCGCAGGTGATTCTTCCTTCATGCCGCCGCCAACGGCGCGCGGTCTCTTAATACTGGCTACCCGTGCCCACGGGCTGGCCAGCCGTGCCAACGGCCAGGGGCCGCGCGCGACAACGGAGCGCGGCCTTAACACTGGGTGCAGGGGTCACCCCTGCTCACCCCTGCTCACCCCTGCTCACCCCTGCTCATCCCTGCTCGAGCTGATCGCCAAGAATTTCGGCCAGCCGCTCGGCCGGAAGACGGCGCAAATCGGGAAGCGCGAAGCCCGACGCCGCGGCGTGACCGCCGCCGCCGTAATGCTGTGCGAGGATCGACAAATCGACCTCGCAGTCGGAGCTGCGCCGCAGGCTGACGCCCTGGCTTCGCAGATCGAACAGCGCAACGACCGTGCGAGTCTGTCCCTTGTAGAGATGCGCCGCGACTTCACTGCTGTAGCCGAAGCAGCACGCCGTCCGCACCGTGATTCCATTGTCGAGCGGGCGATCGACCATCGTCGCGTGGGCCAATTCGACGCTGCGGCGCATCGCATCCTGACCCGACTCGAACGCGGCGCGCAGCTTGCGGCTCATCCGCGGCTCGCGCAGTTTCAGGATTTCGCGATACGACGAAGCTCCGCCGAGCGTCTGCACGGCGAGCGCCCATTCGGAAGACTCGGGAATTTTGTGAATCCAGCGATCGTGATCGTCGGCTATCATCACGAAGGGCTGGAAAGCCTCGAACTCGGCGCGCTGACGATCGGGAAGGTCGCGCCCCATTCGCTTGAGAAAATTGAAGGTCAGGCGCGCCGCCGAATATTGTTCGCTTAGAACTTTGCCGGCGAACGGCGCCTTGAACTCGGGGGCATCGGCGCGGGAGACTGCGGTGCGATGGTGATCGATCCAGTAAATCCGTGCGCCCCGCTCACTCAACTCCACCAGATGCGCGCCGGTCGCCGGTGAGTTCCAGGACAAATCGGTGATCCAGATTTCGTTTTCGATGCCGGCGTCGTCGGACTTGAGCGTCAGATTCTGTATTACGTGGTCGGCGTCGTTGTTGCCGGCCAGCGTCGTGAAGACATTATGGCCATCGTAAAAGCGCGCCACCGCGGCCGCCGCCATCACTCCGTCGAGGCATGACGGACCGTGGCTGACGACCTGAATCGTGCGGGAAGTTTTTCCGGGCATAAGGGAACGATTGTAGAGCATTCGGCTCTCGCGAGCGAAACACCAAAACACCGCCGCGGCCGCGGGGCCGTGATGCTCGCGCAGATACCCAACGGCCTGAGCGCGCTCAGATTCGCGCTGGCCGCAATCTGGATCGGGATGGCGGCGCATGGGCATCAGGGACGGCCGGCATTCGCGATAGTCGCGATAGTTGCCGCGGCCAGCGATTTCATCGACGGGCGAATCGCGCGGCGGCTGGGCGTCGCGAGCGGGAGCGGGCGATGGCTCGACGCAGTTGCGGATGTGACGTTCGTGCTGGCGGCGGCCTTTTGCGAGGCGGCGGCCGGCGCGATACCTTTTTACATCCCGATCCTCATCGCGCTTTCGTTCAGCCAGTACGCGATCGATTCGGCCGTGATCGCAGAGCGCGCGGCGGGACCGGTACGGAGCCGGCTCGGTCATTGGGGCGGGATCATCAACTATGCGCTCGTGATCGCGCTTGCGATTTCACCGCCGCCGGCGCTTGCCGGCGCGATCGTGCGCGGTCTCGCGCCGCTGATCGCGCTGTTCTACGTCGCCGCGATCTCCGAGCGCGCCTGGCTCTTCTACCGCTCGCGCTGACGCGGTCACAGTTCTTCGATAAACTCATCCATAGCTGCGTGCCGGATCGTCACAACACGAACCAGTTTGCGCGGTTCATCGATATCGTAAATCACGCGGTACACGTCGCGCTTCGAGCCGTAGAGCAGATGCCGCAACCCGTGTTTGGCCTTTTTGCTTTCGGGAATAATCGGGCAGCGTCGGGGTAGCGCACGGAGCGTGTAGATCGCCGTCTCGAGTCCATAAAACCAAAGAGCAGCGGCGGCGGAATCGTCCGCCGAGATTAGCTCATATATGTGGTCGAGGTCTTGCTCGGCGCGGATTGTCAGTTCAACGAGATAAGCCATGGCGCCGGCGGAACTCGCTGAATACCTCACGGGCAGGCCGCGTCCGGCCGTGGGCGATGTCGTCCAAGCCCTGCCGAATGGCCTCGTAAACGTCGGCGCGGGCCGCGATATCGAGCAACCGCTGATAGGCTTGAGCGTCCTGCACGACTGCCTCGGCCTTGCCGTTGACGGTCAGCACCACGGGTCGCTTGCTCTTCTTGAGCTGTTTAAGGAATTGGCCCGATTTGCGTCGAAAATTTGTCAGAGATTGGATATCCTTCGTGATGTCGAGCATGGCGAATACTTCCCCCGGTACAGCACCTAATTAGGTGTTATCAGCCTCAGGGTGCTTTGTAAAGCTGCCCGACGAGGGGGCTCAATGCTTGCCGCAGTCGTGCGCGGCCTCGCGCCGCTGGTCGCGCTGTTCTACGTCGCCGCGATCTCCCAGCGCGCCTGGCTCTTCCACCGCGCCCGCAATTCCCCGTAGGAAGGAGTAAGTCGATGCGCTCAAGAAGCTTTCAGAAGCGCGCTGCTGCGCAGATTTTCCCGGCAGCTCCGTTCCACTTCGACGGAACGTTCCACAAGCCATCTCACTTTCCCGCGCCATTGGAAGCGTGGGAGCCTGACAGGTATTGGCAAACACTGCGCGTGGGCGGGAGTCTTTACGGTGTGCGAATTGAAAATGGAGGGTCGATCGCTGAACCGGCACTGCGCGTGTCCATTTTCAGCGACAGACAAGTGACGGCGCCCGATCGGGAAATCGTGCGGCGCGAGTTGGTCTGGCGATTCGATCTCGACACGGAGCTCCGCGCTTTCGGGCGACTCGCACGGCAAGACCGTCGCATTCAGGGTGTGTGGCGGAGATGGCGCGGGATGAGAGATTCGAGCGCAAACAGCATCTACGAATTACTCGTGATCGCAATTCTTCTGCAAAACGCGACCGTGCGACGAACTGTCCAGATGATGAACGCCTTGCTCGAAGCATTCGGTACCAAGGTCAGTTTTGACTCGAAGAGCCTGTTCGCGATGTGGCGACCCGAGGATCTCGACCACGTTTCAGACGAGGAGTTGAGGGCTCTGAAGGTCGGCTACAGGGCCCGCTTCCTGAAAAGGCTCTCCGATGACTTCGCCCGCGGAACTGTGAACGATCTGGAGCTGCGCACTCTCGATCCGGACTCGGCGAGAAAGAAGTTGCTGAGACTCTATGGTGTCGGGCCTGAAACGGCACGAATCCTATTGTATCCCGCATGCCACCGCTACGCGCGCCTGGACCATATTGCGCCCTGGCAGCAGAAAATCTATTCGCGACTACTTTACAACAAGACGTTAGTGCCTGTGCGCAAGATTCTCGGGGACCTCAACCAAAGGTATGGCGATTATGCCAGTGTGGCGATTGATTATGTCTGGGAGGATCTCTTCTGGCGTCACAGCCGCAAGCCGATTCCGTGGCTGCAGAAGGAGATAAGGCTGTAGGCGAAACGTCAGCGCGGCGCGCTGTTCTACCTCGCCGCGATCTCGGAGCGCGCCTGGCTCTTCTACCGCTGGCGCAGAAAATACATTAGCCGTTCTAATGCAGCGCGGGTCTTTTTCGAAGCGATGAAGTCTATACCGGAGGGGGAGATAGGCCTACGCTTTAAGAGGTACGGTTCTCGCCCGGCTCCAGGACGGGTACGCGATGAAGCTGCAAGCGCATTTGCCCACCGACAGTATCGACACGCGGAATTGGCACGCGGCGATGATCGGATTGGTTTCGCTTTTTGGAGCTGTGGTGCTCCTGCTGGCGTTACCGTTACTCAATAATCCATTGCTCGAGCGGATGCGAACGTCGCCGATGATACGTCCTCAAATTAGCGTCCCCCATCGTGTTCCGCTCGATCTTCACTTATGGAACCGTCCGATCAGTCCGTGGAAGCAGTTTTCAGTCGCGCACCCGCTACCGGCAAGCGACGCTTCATCGCAGCGATTCTCAATTGGCATCGACGAGCGGGTCGTGTTCGAGGCCTTCGGCGATACGGCGCTGCGCGAGATGTTGGCCGAAAAGGAAACGGCGCCGCAGCTCAAACCGCGCAATGATCGTCTGATCATGATGTTGATGCTGCTCGGGCTCGATAAGCGTCGCAGCTAACGGCCGCATCCGCCGCGCGCGGATGTACGCCCGACGAGATGACCGCTCAGTGTTTGCCGTAGTCGAGCGCGACGCCTTTGCGCTGCGCGAGGATATAGGCTTCGAGCGCGCGCAGTCTCGTATCGTTGGGATCGAGCGCCTTGCCCTTGACCGGATTCTCGATGCACCAATCGATCATGTCGCGCAGCAACGCCACGCGCTGTAGCTGGACCTGGTATTTCGGATAAGTCTCGGGATGCGTATTCGACGCGTCCGGATGGCACATGTCGCAGCTCACGCCAATCGTGCCGCCGATTGCCGCGCCGTCGTGGAAGAGCTGTTTCCCTTCCGCGACGAAGTTGTCGGTTTCGTTCTTCCAAACTTTGTAATCGCGATCGGTGAAGCTCGCATAGGTGTCGCCCTGCTGCGTTCCCTTCGATTGCAACTTCGCTCCCGTTGCCTTGGCCGCGGCATCGGCGCCCGATGCGGGAGGTGGAGCCGGTATCGGCTGGGACGACTGGACGGTTTTAGCCATCTCCCATTTTTCGTTCGGATGCTCGCGCTGCCATTGCGCCATCAACTCGCGCGTGACCTCGACTGCCTGCGCATGAGTCATCGACTCGCCCGGCTTGAGGCCTTTCACTTCCACGCTGGTCTTGCCGTCGCAGAGCATCACGACCGTGCCGCCGTTTTTCGAATCCGGTACTTGATGGACAGGCAGGGGAGGCGCTTGTTGCGCACAAAGCCGCGGCGCGTGCGCCACGGCCGCGAATATCGCCGCACATCCCGCGGCGGTTGCCAATGCGATCGATCGTCGGGTCATATTCGCCTCGAGGAAGTTTTTCTCCGCCCTCAGTAGCTCGCGAACTGTGGCGCGGGCGGCCGCGCGGTCTTGCCGTGCGAAACCAGGTAGTCGGCCTTCACCGTGACCGGGTTGCGATCCCACAGGCTGTAGATCTTGTCCGCCAATCCGTCGGCGCGCGCATTTATCCGGCCGTCGCCCAATCCGTCGAACTGATCGAACGGATCCGCCCGGTTCATCTGAATAGTCAACGGCGGCAGCCCGGTCGGAGCGTACGGCCACGGCCATGCCGTCGAGAGCATCCCGTAAAAACTGATGTTCCCGATCTGGTTATAGAGCATCTGATGGGTATGGCCGTGGATCACCGTCACGTGCTGGTACGGCTTCAGAATCGTTTGCACCTGCTCGGCATCATCGGTCCAGAAATTCCAGTTGCGGTAGTATTTGTAGAGCGGCGAATGGGAGAAGACCAGCAACGGAGTGGTGTGCGGCACTTTGGCGAGGTCGGCGGACAGCCACTTGCGCTCGTCGTCGCCGACTTCGAAGCGTGACTGAATCCCGTTGTCGAGGCCCGCGACCGTATGCATCCTTTCCGCCGGCGTCATTTTGCGCGCCGTCCAGAAATCCTTCTCGTGCACGCTCATCAGCACCACGACGTGCACGCCCTTCCAGTCAAACGAGTAGTTGGGCGGGCCGAACATCTCCTGCCACGTGTCGCCCAAGTCGTAGAACCAGTCGTGCTCGCCGACCATCATTTTCACGGGCGCCTTCACCTCGGCGAGGATCTGCATTCCAAGGTCGAGCTCCTCGCGGCGCCCGAGCTGAGCCAGATCCCCGCCGAACAGCACGAAGTCGGGCTGCGGATCGAGCGCGTTCACGTCATCGACCGCTTTGACGGCCGCGCGCACGAAACGCTGGTTGAGCGTGCGCTGATAGAGATGCGTGTCCGAGACGTACGCGAAGGTGAACGGCGGCTTGCCCGGCATCCCGGCCGCACTGGCGGTCTTGTCGGGCGCGGCGTTGGCTACCTCGACGAGCTGGAACGAATGCGGCGGCATCAGGCTCTTCGCCATCACCGCCCCGGTCGTCGCGGCCAACACTTTCAGAAATGTCCGCCGGTCGAGACCGCGCAATCCGCGCAGGACCGCCTCGCGATCTTCCATGTATTTCGTTTCGACGCTTTTATGCCGAGCCGCCATCGCGCGCCTGCCTCTGATTTTTCGTCAGGTTAATTCCTTTGTCAGGTTAGTCGCCACCGAGCAGCGCCGGATTCTCACTGGTCTGTGCCGGTCCGATATCGCCAAACGGTCCCGCCAATCCCGGCCCGTGCCCTTTGTCGCCGTTGGCGGCGGCGGTATCGCGCTGCGGCCGGTCGGTGCGCGATCGTTTGAACTGCAGGTCGTACTCCTCCTTGGCGGGCTGCGCGTATTCGGGACTGGTCAGGCTGGCGAGAAACGCGACCAGGTCGTCCTCTTCCGCTTCGCTGAGGCCGAGCGGAACGATCCCGCCGTCGAGGTACGGGTTCTGCACGCCGCCCTTGTTGTAATGATCGATCGTGTCCCACAGCGTGACCTGCGAGCCGTCGTGGAAGTACGGCTGCGTGACCAGCAGGTTGCGCAAGCTCATGGTGCGGAACGCGCCGATATCATGCGGCTGCTTGGTCACCAGGAAACGCCCGAGCCCGCTCATGTCGGTGCCGATGGCCAGCTTGTCGATCTCCTGCTCGCCACCGCCGCTCTTGCCGAGCGTGTCGAGCGCCTTGCGCGCGAGCGGTACGAAGTTGGCGTTATGCGCCGACACGCCGATGTTGTGGAACTTTTGATCGGTAAACAGCGGCTGCGTCGGATTCCATCCGTGACACGACATGCAGCGGCCCTTGCCGTTGAAAATCGACCATCCTCGCTTGGCCGAATCGCTGATTGCGCTCTGGTCGCCGCCGATAAACTTGTCGAACGGCGAATCGAATGCGAGTTGCGTACGCTCGTACGAGGCGATCGCGCGCCCGATATCGGCGAACGTGACGTCGTGCCCGAACACATCCTGGAATTGCTTCTGATACTCGGGAATCGCCTTGATCTTCGCGACCGCATCGTCGGTCGATTTCATACCCATCTCGACCGGATTGGTTACCGGGCCCTGGACCTGCGCCTCGAGCGTTGGCGCGCGTCCGTCCCAGAACTGCGTCACGTTGAACACCGCGTTGAGGATCGTCGGCGCGTTGCGCTGGCCGAACTGCGCGCGGATACCCATCGAGGTCGGAAGCTGATCGGTGAAGCCCTTGGCGGGAGCGTGACAGTGATCGCACGATATCTTGCCGTCCGCGGACAAGCGATCGTCAAAAAACAGCGCCTTGCCGAGCGCAATCTTCGCCGGCGTCTGCGGATTGTCAGGTGGAATCACCCACGAATAGAGATCGGTCGGGAAACCCGCCTGGTTTTCGGACTTGGGATCGGCTAGCGGACCGGGTCCTTGAGCAGCAACCAGAGTGACCGAGGCGACCACCGCCGTCGCGGCGAGAAGGGAGAGGAGTAGCGTGCGTGCGGGCTTCATCCTGGCGTTCTCCGGTGGCCCGATTGCGGCGCGGTACGCTCCGCGCGCTGTCAAATACCAGATAATTCAGGCGCGAAGACTTTGTCAACCGCGCCGCGAAATCGCCGCAAGCCCGCAACTCGCGCCGGCCGGAAATCGGGGACGCGGACGCGATCGCACCGCGTCCGCGTCCCCATCGTGAAGCGGAAAAGTCAGCTCATCTTGCTGAGCAAATCCGACATGTCGTTGGCGTGCTCTTCTTCCATCTTGTTGATCTGTTCGATCAGTATCTTGGTGGTCGGATCGCCATCGCCCAGCCATCGAATGATTTCCTGATACGTCTGGATTGCAATCCGCTCGGCGACCAGGTCTTCCTTGATCATGTCGACCAGCGTCTTGCCCTCGACATACTCCGCGTGCGAGCGGTCCGCGAGTCCCTTGGGATTGAAGTCGGGTTCTCCGCCAAGCTGCGTAATTCGCTCCGCAATCCAATCCGCGTGCTGCTGCTCTTCGTTGGCGTGCTGCAGGAATTCGGCCTTGACCGAATCGGAGTTGATCCCCTGCGCCATGTAGTAATGCCGCTTGTAGCGAAGCACGCAGACTATCTCCGTCGCCAGCGCCCCGTTGAGGACTTTCAGCACCTCCTGGCGGTCCGCCTTGTAGCCCTCCGTTACGGCGCCCTCTTCGATATGTTTGCGGGCGTTTTCGCGAATCTTTTTAACGTCGGTTAGAAGCTTGTCCATGTAGCAGTCTCCTTTGTTATCGTTGAGCGTAGCCCTTTTCTCGCTTCTTGGGCAGGGTGGCGCGTGTCCTTTCGCGTCGCGCGCCGGGGCGATGAAGCCTGCGCGCCGTCGTGCTAGCTTTGGAGCGAATTCGGGCAAACGGAATTGGAACCCCGCATACTTGAGCGCGCCGAGCATCCCATCTCGCGCCGCGATATCGACGCCAACGTCCTCAAGGTCCTCTATCGCCTCGCCGGCGCCGGATACAAGGCATACCTGGTCGGCGGCGGCGTGCGCGACCTGATGCTCTCGCGCAAGCCCAAGGATTTCGACGTTGCCACTTCGGCCCATCCCCAGCAGGTCCGCGAGCTGTTCCGCAACTCGCGCCTGATAGGCCGGCGCTTTCGCCTGGTCCACGTTTTCTTCGGCCGCCAGAATGTCGAGGTCGCCACCTTCCGCCGCCAGGCCGAGGCCGTCGCCGATACCGACGATCCGCTGATTCGTCTCGACAATACTTTCGGCACGCCCGAGGAAGACGCGTTTCGCCGCGACTTCACCGTCAACGCGCTGTTCTACAGCCCGCAAAATTTTCATGTGATCGATTTTCCCGGCGGAGTTGACGATCTCAGGGCTCGATTGATCCGCACTATCGGCGACCCCGAGTTGCGGATGCGCGAGGATCCCGTCCGCATGATGCGCGCGGTGCGATTCGCCGCCAAGCTCGGCTTCGAAATCGAGCCCGCCACGCGCGTCGCCATCGAGCGTCATCGCGCCGATCTCGCCAAGGCCTCCGTGCCGCGCCTCGTCGAGGAAACTTACAAGACGCTCGGCCAGCCCGAGGCCGCTCACGCCCTCGTCCTGATGGAAGAGATGGGATTGCTCGAGTACGCAATCCCGATTCTTTCCGCTCATCTGAAATCGCGCGGCGCCATGCTTGCCGAGCAGCCCATCGTTCGCAACATGGCCGCTTTGGGCCGCGCCGTCGCAAGCGGATTTGCCCCCGATCATTCGATCGTGCTGGCCACCCTGATGCTCGACCTGTATCGCGACGAGCACCGCCGCGCCGCCGACCGCCGCGTCGATCTGCTCGGCGAGCTTCGCGCGCGTGGCTTCGCGCGCGGCGACACCGAGCAAATGCGCCTGATACTCGAGGCCTTCGAGAATCTCGCGGCGCCCACTCGCCGCACGCGGCGCCTGATGCGGCGGCCGTACTTTCCCGACGCGCGGATGTTCTTCGAGATGACCGCGCCGACCTACTCGATCGATCCCACCCGCATGTTCCGATTCCTTGCCGACCCCGACGACAGCCTAAGCCCCGGCCACGCCTCGCCCGACCGCGGGGGTGCCGACGCCGCGCATCCGCCCGGTGGCGAACGCCGCCGCCGCAGGCGTCGCCGCCGCCGGCCGCACCACGGCGGCACCGCGCCGTCCGGCGATCTGAAGCCGCCTCCATCGCCGGATCCCACTCGCCGCGACTAGCTACCCGCGACGGTATCGATCGCTTCGCCGCGCGCGATGCCGCGCGGGGCACCCCATCGACTAACTACTGTGCTTCGATTACTTTTGACTCCACTATGCCCGCGAACAAGCTGCGCTCCGATCGAATCTGGATGGATGGCGCGATGGTCCCGTACGACGAGGCCACCGTTCACGTGCTCACCCACAGCCTGCACTACGGCCTGGCGGTGTTCGAAGGGATGCGATGCTACAAGTGCGACGACGGCCGGTCCGCAATTTTCCGCGCCCGCGAGCACATCCGCCGCCTCATCGACTCCGGCCACATCGTCGAGATGACCGTCCCCTACAGCCAGGAGGAACTGCTCAAGGCATGCGCCGACATCGTGCGCATCAACAAGTTCGCCGAATGCTATATCCGGCCGCTGGTGTTTTTCGGCGAAGGTGAGATGGGACTTTCGGCGCGCGGCAACAAAATTCGCGTCTCGATCGCCGCGTGGCCATGGGGCGCCTATCTCGGCCAGGACAGCATCGCCAAAGGCGTGCGGCTCAAGACGTCATCGTTCGTGCGATTCCATCACAACTCGATGATGCCCGCGGCTAAAGTCACCGGCCACTACGTCAACTCGATCCTCGCCGGCTATGAGGCCCGCCGCAACGGCTACGATGAAGCGCTGCTGCTCAACACCGAGGGCTTTGTGGCCGAGGGCAGCGGCGAGAACGTCTTTGTGGTTCGTGACGGTGTCGTGCGCACGCCGCCGCTCACGTCGGTGCTGGCGGGAATCACCCGCGACGCCGTCATTAAAATTCTCCACGATTCCGGCATCGAGGTGCGCGAGGAGTATTTCGCCCGCGACGCCTTCTACATCGCCGATGAGGCCTTCATGACCGGCACCGCCGCCGAAGTTACTCCGGTCGTCGAGCTCGACGATCGCAAGATTGGCCCCGGGATGCCCGGCCCGATCACAGCCCGGGTGCAGCAGGTCTTCCAGGCCGCTTTGCACGGACGCGAGCCGCGCTACCGCGACTGGCTATACTACATCTGATCTGCATCGCGGGAACTTTCCAGCCGCGCTCGCAGTTGAGCCCGAAAGGAGGGAGACTCGCATGAAAATGTTCACCGTCGCACTAATCGCAATCGTTGTTGTCGTCGCCGTCGCGCTACGCCCGCGGATCGCTCGCGCCGATTTGCTCAAGGAAGGACAGATCGCGCCGCCGTTTACCACCCAGATGGTTACCGGCGAAACTGAAGCCCCGGTCTCGCTCGCCGATTTCCACGGCAAAAAAGTCATCCTCTATTTCTATCCCAAGGACGAAACCTCGGGATGCACCAAAGAGGCGTGCGCGTTCCGCGACGGCTACGCGCGCTACACCAACGCCGGCCTGGTCGTGCTCGGATGCAGCATCGACTCGGCCGAAGCGCACAAGGATTTCATCCGCAAAAACCGTCTGCCTTTTCCGCTCCTGCTCGATCCCGGCAAGAAGATTGCGACCGCCTACGGCGCCGCCAACGGCATTCCGATCCTCGGCCTCGATCGGCGAATTACCTACGTCATCGACGAGAACGGCAAGGTCCTGAAAGTCTATCCGAGCGTCGATCCGTCCACCCACGCGATCGAAATCCTAAACGACCTGGGCGTAGCCAACGCAGCCCCTCCCGCGCAAGCCAAGCCCGCGCCTCCAACCTCCGACTAAATCTCGGCGTCAGTATGCGCAGGGGCCGGCACCTGCCCAATGCTCACCGCGAGCATCACCGCCGCCGCCGCGAGCAACTCTGCATTCGACTCGCACCGAATCATCTCCGCAAGTCGTTCAAGATGCGCCGCGATCGTTTCTGCATCACCGATGGCGGTGCATCCGATTCCGCCCGCATCGAACATCGCGTCGATCAGCGGATTCGCGTCGTAGACTGACTCGGCCAGCGCCTCGCGAACGGCGCGCCGCCAGAACTCGCGCGGCTCGACTCGATCGAAATCGGCCGTCGCCGCGATTCGTTGGCGAAAGACCGCTATCAACGACGCGTAGCGCGCGTTCGCTTCGAGATACGATCCGACGCCCTGTGCCTCGACGAAGTCATTGACGTCACCGTCGATGCCATACACGCCAAGCGAGCCTGCCGCGGGCTCGAGCGTCACAAACCGTTCGTCTTCATCATGTTCAATTCCGAGCGGGTAGAGCCGGCATGCGAGCGGGCGTCCGCGATGGACCCCGCAGCGCGGGCCTTCGAGCGCCGCGCACGCGCCGCCGTCGTTGAACTTCAAGATCGATCCGCGCCGAATCGTGCAGCGATCGACCGCCTCGCGCGTCGTGATGCCCGCGGCGCGCGCGAGCCGGAACACATCATACGGCGACAGCGTGATTACCTTGTCATGGCAACATCGCCCGCACGCATTGCAGGTGTACGAAAATGGGCTCTTACGATTCACCGGCGTGAGCGGCTATGATACGACCATCAGCAGGTCGCCGATATGCAAGCCTGATAAGTCACCGGATGATCTTTTCACCCGTTAGGGAACCTCTGCATAAGTTGATCGATTGGTGTACAAAGGAACTGGTTGAGTGGCGGATGAGGAGGTGCGGTGATGGGTAATCAGCGGACGTTTGCTTCGGTGGCTTGGACGCAGAAAGGAAAGGT
>NZ_JBEKBF010000033.1:0-10812 GCF_050015535.1 Binatus soli (SeqCode)
CCGTTCAATAAATTCCCCGAAGCCCAAACGTTCGTCTAACTCCCGCACCAGGACCAAGCCACCATCCGAGGTCACCCCTGAACCTTGGAAATCGACCTTCAACGAGCTATTGAAGGAGAGCTGAAAGAGCTGATTTTGTGCCTCACCCACCGCCACTCCACCTCCTCACCGCCCCTGATCGCGTCCAAAGCCACGTCTGCCAATGGCTCCGCTAGGTCTTACTACATTAGTAGTACACTTGGAAAATGGAAATCCGGGGTAAATACTAGGCTACTTCGGCAACCGTCGTAATCCGGCTGGGCGTGGCATTGCGGCGGGGCTTCACGGCTGATCCCAATTGAAGCTCATTTGCTCGGCGATAGCGGACTTTTTGAATACCTGTGGCTTGTCAAAACTTGATCCGCATGGATTCATTGGTGGTTTCGAGCGACTGGCGATAGCCTGGCTTCATAAACGGACCAGCAACGAGATGCAATCGCGGCCCATCACTCCATGCCGATCTGCGCCGCGTTATCTGTCGTACTCGCTATTGCAAAGCTCCTGATACTCGCGCCGGTTTTGCGCAAGCAGTTTCGCACGGGCCTCATCTGTCAGACTGCTGAGCATAGCTACTTCCTCGTAGCCGGCAGGAACGTAGCTGAGATGCGAAATCAGTCCGTAACTATCGTCCCACACATGAAGCTGCACCGCCCGCGGCTCCATCGTGAACTCGAATCCGTTTTGCCCCGTCAGATTGAGCGAGACCTGATGACACGTGCTCGGTGATGTGGATGCGATCGTGCCGGCCCATGCGACGTGGATTGGCCGGTGAATATGACCGCACGCGACTCGCACGACCTGCCGATGCCGCCTCACAATTTCCTCCATCATCCGGCCGCCGTGCAGCCCCGACGCATCCATCCATTGCACCCCGGTGCGAAACGGCGGGTGATGCATGAAAATCAGCGTCGGACAATCGGGCTGCGCGCTAAGCGTAGCGTCGAGCCATCGCAGCCGTTCTTCACACATCATCCCATGATGGCGTTCCAGCACGGAGGTATCGAGTCCGATCAGCCGGACGGGATACCTATCGATCGCATAGTTCACGAACGGAGCATCAGGCGGCGGCATGTAGTCCTCGCTGGCAAATGCCTTCAACAGGACATCACGCCGGTCGTGATTTCCCGGAATCACGAACACGGGAGGAATCAAGTCTGACAAGGTCTCACGCAGCAAATCGTATTCTTCCGGGCGCCCGTGGTCCGTCAGATCGCCGGATGCGATCACCGCGTCCGGCCTGGGATCGAGACTATTGATGTGGGCGATGGACTGCGCGAGCTGCGCGTTGGTCGGTACTCTGTGATAACACAGGCGATTTTTCGCCACCACGTGAAGATCGGTGATTTGTGCGATGATCATAGTCACCTCTTCAGAGAATCCGGAGCGTCGAAGGATTGCTTCGCGGGGCGGATCACCAGTCGACGGGCTCTACCTCAAATTGGCCACGTTATCGGGGAGCAAGCAACCGCCTTCCGCAAGACGAGATCAGATCGCTCATTGCGAACAATTCGCTAGTGTCGATGAGGACTTACAGACCCTTCTTTCTGCGCTCCGCCCAGCGCTTCTTCTTGCGAATCGCCAGCGATAATCGCCTTCTTCCCTCCGGGGTGATCCCTCCGCGGCGCTTTCTTTTCGGCAAGTGGCCGGCGGCGATGCGCCTTTTCTTCGAAGTCCGTGGTGAAATCGTTCCTTCGAGAGCCTTAATCGCCCGCGCGATCCTCTCTCCTTCCTGTCTCAAATCTGCGAGAATTTTCTTTAAGTCCAAGCTCTTCTCCTTCCTTTGATCAAGCGTGTTATTCGAGCTCGCTCAATAACCAGGCCGCGGTGTCCTCGGGCAGGTCGGGAATCCATCGCATGAACTCCTCGACGCTGCTCCCTACTACCTGGCTACCGAGATTTTCCTGCAGCACTTCGTGAAAGCGGCCGGCGACACGCCGGCTGAGCAACCCGCAGCGGCGCAGGGTCGGCAGCACGAACCCCGACACCGGTCCGCGCCGGCGCCCCGAACGTTGCGCGCGGGTCAACTGGTCGCGCTCACGTTGCGCGCAGGCCAGCAGCTCAGCGGTGTCGATGCCCGCTTCGGCCCAGCTTTGCAGCAGCGCGGCCATGAAGCCGGCCTGATTGCGGCCGCCGATAATGGCGATGGCAGCGTCGAAGGCGAAGTCTTCGAGTTCCTCACGCTCGGCCGCTGAAAGGCAGGGCACACACCGTTCAACGTACTGCACGCCGTAGGCATGATGACGCGCCTCGTCGCGCCCGACATAGGTGAGAATCTCTTTCAGCAGCGGCTCCTCGGTGAGATTGCGCATCTCACGGAAGCTGTAGAGCGCGAGCCCCTCGACCACGATCTGCATGCCGACGAGCTTCTTGATCCAGTCGCCGGTCTCCAGGGTGCTGTCGAGCAGACCTTTGAGGTTAGGCGCGATCGGCCGGACCATATCGAGCTTCTGGATATACCGCGCGAATACCTCGACATGTCGCGCCTCATCCATGGTCTGGGTCGCCGCGTAGAACTTGGCGTCGGTGTGCGGCACCGCATTCACCAGTTGCGCGGCGACCATCAGGGCGCCCTGCTCGCCGTGCAAAAAGTTACTCAGGCGAAAGCTCGCCATCCGTTTCTTCAGCTCCCATACCGTCTCCGCGCTGAGCGAGCGCCAGTACGAGGTCTGTTCGACCGGAAAGCCGATTCCGAGCGGCGTGGCAGCCAACGCAATGTGATCGATCGGCCGCTCCCAGTCGAGGTCGCGTTCAGCGATCCACTGCGCCTCCAGGGCCTTGACGTACAAACGGCGCAGCTCCTCGACCTCGGAACCGTAGTTCCACTGATAGACGACCTTCATCGCGGTCGACAGGTCAGGTTCTTGCGTGGCGGAGTTAATGTCGAATTGACTCATCGGCGTGTTGGGTTCTCCGGCTGCGATGGCGTTGCCCGACGACGTTAGCGCCAGACATCTGATGGGACAAGTGCGCCGCAACGCTATCGGGACGGCTCGAGCATCATGTCGGCGAGCTGCGATGTGGCTCGATTTGATCGCGTCAATGCGCGGGCACGGCCGACTGCGAAGCCCATTTCAGGAGCGCCTGTTTCTCATCATCGGTCAGGCGTGCCGAGTGATCGAACAGTGTGTAATCTCCGGGCGGCATCGAACCAGCACTAACGGAGTGTTCGATACTCTTCAGCGCTGCCGATCTCTTCTGCGCATTGTAAGTTTGCCAATCGGAAAAATTCAGCACCCCGCGCGCGGAGTTGGCGGCAAGGTACGTCGGCGAAACAGACGCGTACCACGGAGCGCTTCCCGCGGTTGAATGGCACTCATAACAGGAACTCTCAAGGATCGCGCGCACTTGCGGGTCGGTGCTAACAGCCTTCGCAGAACTAAAAGCTGTCGCCTCCGGAGCGGTTGTCTCCTGAGAGCTTGAACAGCCCACGATCGGCACAGCGAGAGCAAAAAGCCATGCTATCGGGAATGAAGTCTTCATCATCGTCCATGCAGTTTAGCAGGATACGAAACAAATCTTACAAGTGAAGAGGTGTTCAGCCTTATGTCAGCATCATCCCCGGACGTAGCCCTAAACGAAAAAAAGGGCCGAGCCCTTTCGAGCCCGGCCCCTTCTCACGTCGTGCTCAAACTACTTCTTGACCTTCGCCTTCCGCGCCCGTGCCGCCGACCCATAGCGTTTACTGAAACACTTGCGGCATCGGCGATCCCGCCGCTTGATGAAACTCGGAGCCAGGTCATCGCTCCCGCAATAGCGGCAAACGATTTTGTCTGATTTCGACTTACTACCCATCTCCTTCCGGAGCGGCCGTGCAGGCTTGGCCTTTCTCGGGGCAGCCTTCTTGCGGACCGCCTTCTTACCGGCCGACCGCGCCGCGTCCATCTGATCCTGCTCGGCCGGTGATGGGGGTCAGCAAGCGCCGCAGGGTCCCCCGATGGTATCGCCGAGTTGTGAGGGTATCCTGTCCTTGACCGTTGTAGTGCGGCTGCGCGCGACACTGCCGTCGCCTCCCGGGTTTGGGAAGCGTCCGAGCAACTCACCAAAGTGCATTACGGGATATTTTCACGGCCAATCTTCGGGCTGTTCTAGCGTTCTCCCGGACCAGCGCGTCAGGGCAGTTGCGGCGGGCCGATGAACGGGGTCTGGACCGGACCCGCGGCCCCGACCAGTTCGGTTACGGTCCCGCCGCCGTAGTTCGTCACCCAGACGTTGCCCGAGCTGTCGATCGCCAACTTCCATGGCTCACTAAAGTTCGACCCGGAGGGGGCAAAGTTGCCGAACAGCGTCCCGTCGTTGTTCAGCGCGGTTACGGTATTGCCTTCCAAGTTCGGCACCCAGACGTGGCCCGAGCTGTCGATCGCCACGCCCTGTGGGTAGTTAAAGTTCGACCCGGAAGGGGCAAAGTTGCCGAACAGCGTCCCGTCGTTGTTCAGCGCGGTTACGGTCCCGCCGCCGGCGTTCGCCACCCATACGTGGCCCGAACTGTCGATCGCCACGCCCGATAGCCCGTTAAAGTTTGACCCGGAGGGGGCAAAGTTGCCCAACAGCGTCCCGTCGTTGTTCAGAGCGGTTACGTTATTGCCGCCGCTGTTCGTCACCCAGACGTGGCCCGAGCTGTCGATCGCCACGTCAAATGGAGCGCTAATGCCAGACCCGGAGGGGCCAAAGTTGCCGAACAGGGTCCCGTCGTTGTTCAGGGCGGTTACGTTATTGCCGCCGCTGTTCGTCACCCAGACGTGGCCCGAGCTGTCGATCGCCACGCCAAATGGTTCGACAAAGTTCGACCCGGAGGGGGCAAAGTTGCCGTACAGCGTCCCGTCGTTGTTCAGGGCGGTTACGGTGCCGAATTCGTTCGTCACCCAGACGTGGCCCGAGCTGTCGATCGCCACGCCCCATGGGTAGTGAAAGTTCGACCCGGGGGGGCAAAGTTGCCGAACAGCGTCCCGTCGTTGTTCAGCGCGGTTACGGCATTGCCACCGTAGGTCGGCACCCAGACGTGGCCCGAGCTGTCGATCGCCACGTCAGGTGGGTCGACCAAGTTCGACCCGGAGGGACCAAAGTTCAGCGGCATCGACCAGTCGTTTGGTGCGAATGCCAGCGAGGGGCTGAACAGTGCCGCTTGGGTTGCCACGTCGTTGACTCCGGAAACCGATACGCTTGCCGGATTCAGTGCGATCGACAGCGCGGCCGCCAAAGTATCCGCAATCGACCCGGCGCCGCCGCTGCACGCCCCGGAACTGAACACCGCCCCGGGCAGCGCGCAGGCAAACAGTTCCGTGCACTGTGCCGAGGAAGCTCCGTTGGTCTGAACGCAGGCCGCCAGCGCGTTGGCAATCGAGTTGAGATTCTGCTGCGGCGCCGTGCCGGCGCCACCTGGCGTCGTGCTTTGCGCTGTTTCGTTCGTCACATTCACCAGGTTGGCAACCGTGGCGAAGGCATTGGCCAGCCCGGTCGCGTTGGTCGAAGGCGCACCCACCATCCCGGAACTGGTCGTGCTCAAGAACTGCGCCAGCGCGTAGACAGCGCCGGCTGTCGTCACCTCGTTGATGATGCCCGGGGTGATGATACTGCCGCACGGGCCCAGCGCCTCCATCATCATCAGGCTGCTGTTGCTGCCCCCACCGGCATTGCCGCCCTGCGCAATCAGATAAATTTCGGCGCTCGCTGAGGGGCAGGTCAGCGCGATGGTGAAGCTGCCGTCCGCAGCGCTGGTCGCCGTAGCGAGCTGGGTCGCGCCCGTTCCGTAGCCGCTCGTCCCTGCCGCCCACATCGCGACGCTGGAGTTTGATACAGGATTCACCCCGCCCATCACATAACCGGTGTTCCCCGGAGTGGGCGTGGAAGTTGGGACTGCGGTTCGCGCTGGGGTTGGCGTCGTGGTTGGGGTTGGAGTGGCGGTAGCCGTCGGCGTTGGCGTCACAGTGACGGTCGCAGTTGCAGTCGGGGTCGGCTTCTTCTGCGTGGCTTTCCCCTTCAGAGTCACGGTCGCCGAGGAGCTCTTTCCGCTGGTCGCGCTACTGGTGATGCCGATGGTCCCGTCGTCGGTGCCCCTTCCCGTGGGAGTGAACTCAACCTCAACCTCTTGGCTTATCGAGCCCGGAAGGGCGAGTGTTCCGCCAGCGGGAGAAATCTCGGTCGGGAATGTAATTGTATAGTGGGCGGCGTCGGTGCCGCTGGGCGCGCCGACGGTTACGGTCATTGGCAGCGTACCTTTGTTCGCGATGGTGAAATGCTTGGTCTCGGAGGTCACCTTGTCGAGGTTGACGCTGTAGGTCAGCTTCGTAGGCGAGACAGAAAGTTTACTCACTGCTTTCTTGCTGTCCGGCGACGCATCGTCATCCGATTGCGGCAGCGCCGGGCGCGCAAACGCGGCCGCCAAAAACAACAGAGAGAAACCAATTGCGGCGATTGACCGCGTGAACGACTTGAAGCGTATTTTAACCGGAATTTCCCTTCGACAGCTCGGAGAACGCCAACCGTAGCCCGGCCCGCCTTGTAGCACAAGCGTTCGGGGCTTTCCCCTGTTCCTAGCGGAACCTAGTCCACGAAAGCGGTTAGTTCCATCGCTTCAGCCGCGCCGGAAGCCTGATCCGGCTCATCTGCGGCCCATTCCCGGCGACGTCAAATTTTGCCTTTCGTCCTCGCCAAAAAACGCCCCAATAGAGCCCTGTCTTCAGGGTGTCGCTATTCAAAACCTCGTCCGCGTGACGGAGCGCAGGCAAGTGTGCTACTGCAACGCGCGATGGTCGCGTTTCTGACTCGTATCGTGCTCGTGCTGCGCTCTGCCCTCAACACTCGCGCCTCGCGGGAGGCTGAGATTCTCGTCCTGCGCCATCAACTGATGGTGCTAAACCGCAAGTCCCGGACACGGGTCCGACTGCGGAACATCGATCGGCTGATCCTGGTTTGGCTATACCGCGCGTTCCCGCCGCTTCTCAATGCGATCACGGTAGTCAAGCCTGAGACCGTGCTCGGCTGGCATCGACGCGGGCAGAACGGGCACGCCGAGCGGGTCATCGGCTCGATCCGGCGCGAATGCTTGGACCACTTATTGGTGTTCGGCGAGGCGCACCTGCGCCAGATCCTGAAGACTTACGCTTGCTACTATAACGAGGTTCGGACACATCTCTCCCTGGAGAAAGACGCCCCGAATTTCCGCCGCTGCGAAAAGCTCGGCCAAATGGACCATTCGCGTGCCCGCCGGGCGCGTGGATGAGGTTTTGAGGAGCCACAGGGATTCCGCGCGCGAGCATTTCGTTGCGATCGAGAAACCTGACGTGCGCACCGATTGAGGCGGCAGCGTCCACCGCCGCCCGCAAACGTTTCTCCTGCTTGGGATGAACAGCGGCCATGATATTTCCCGATGGCCGGTAATCACATTCGATCCCCAACTGTGCAATGAGCTGCTCAACGCGCTCGACCCCGTGTTCGGCGAATCCGATCAGCTGCACGGACTTATCCTTGCCGAACAACATCAGCAGCGTGGGCAAATCTTTGCCGATGGTCGGCGTCAAGTGGCCAGCGTTTCGGCCGCTTGCGCCGAAACCTGCGAAGTTGGCTTCGACAAGCGCGACGTCGAGGCCCTTGCGCCTGAGCTCGAGAGCCGTCGAGAGCCCAGTAAGACCGCCGCCGACTATTGCGACGTCTGCGCGAGTATCCGCATCAAGCGGGGGACGTAGGTTAGTCGGCGACCCAACCCACGGGCTGACTGCGAGGTACGCAGCGCTCTCAGAGTTTTTGTCCAGCATCGCGGATCCTTTGTCCAACTATCTTGCGGCATAGCCGGCGCGGCCTTGCCACTCGTCGCTCAGCGCGATTGAAGAGCAGGAACACGGTCTGAATAAAGCCGTAGCACGCCGCCCACTGCCGATATACTGTGCGCTTTTCGACGATTCGGCCGATCGCTGTTTCGTTATTGGGGTGAATGCGTGGAATCCGACAGTTGATTTTCGTGGCGATCGCCGAAGGCCACCAGCCTGCGGACCTCACCACCCTCGCAATGACCCAAAGAATCGATCTGCCCCCGCTCTGGAGCGCGCAGGAGCGTGCTCTGGATGTTCGCTAGACTCACGCGGGCGGAGTTGCTTGCGTTAGGCATTCTTCCCAAGTGCGTACCGGGTTCCCGCAAGATCTTGGCCGGCTCGCAGATGGAACCACCGAAATCGCGAACAGAGAATTTTGTCGGATTTTCGCGCTCAGCCGCGGCGGATGGCATTCTCCGGGTCCACCGCCGCGCGTGAATCGCGCCCCACGCGCCGATTTCATCACTTCTCCCAAAAGTAGGGAAACATGCTAGACTGTATGGCGGTGGACGCAGTCTATGGCGAACCCCTCTCCTCGACGCCCTGTTTGAAACGGCGGTTGACGCTCCTGTCAGCCTGTCAACCTGTGCCTACTGAAAACTCCGAAAGCAGCGAAAAGTCTAGAGTTTTGGGATGGGCCGCCGTGGTGTCGCCGGCACGCTTAAGCTCGAGCGATCGATCGTTTCTCGGCTTGTATGCCGATTCCGTAATCGGGCGGTTGTGGAACTAGAGAGCCTAGCCCTCCGTCATCAACTGCGGGTTCTTCGTCGCCAGCGGCCGGGTCGGCTCCGGCTGTTTACTTTCGACCGCTTGCTCTGGGTCGTGCTCTACCGATTGTGGCCACGCTACCTGGAGTTGATGGTGTTGGGCATGGCGACCGACCGTTCGGAAGACGCACAGGGCTCTATGGCGGCAGTTCCATGCGCGCATAGACTCTCAGGGGTCAGTCGCGCTATCGTCACCGCATGGCAAAGAGAGATTTGAGGTTCACCACCATGGCAAAAAGGTCGAGGAGCGTGGTCGTGGTCGCTCAGAGCGCAAAGGAAATCGATGAGTGCAGGCGCGACTCGCATAGTCGGCACGCTTGGTCGGCGGGGGCGACCGTAACTGTGCTGAAGCCAGTGAAGCGCATTCTGCTAATTGCGGCGGTGGTTACGGCGCTCATGTCGCCCGTGCGGGCGTCCGCGCAGGTAGCTTGCGTGCCTGCTGCAGCAGACGGTGGGGGCGGTATTGCGTGCTTCCGCCTGACTGACACCGGGAATGTGATGACTGACGCCGGGAATGTGACGCCCGACGTAAGTATTAGTGGGAGCGACACCACGCTTACAACGGGCACCCTGCGCTCGGTGTGGGTTGATAGCGCGGGCAATTACTATGCGAGCCGTGACGGTACCGACGCCTTTTTGTGGTTCGCCGCAGGCGCTAACGGGAACGTGGCACCAAGCTCGACGATTACAGGGTCGAATCTTACCAGCGGGCATCCATATCGCATCATCACCGATGCCAGCGGCAACATTTGGGTGGTCAGCTATACCAGCAGTACGGTTGCTAAATACGCGCCATGCGCAAGTGGCACCTGTAATACAGCGCCAAGCGTCGTGATCAGCGGATCAAACACCCAGTTGAACGAGCCGGACGCGATAGCATTCGACACGGCTGGTGACCTCTGGGTAGCGACGATAGGTTCTAACGCACTGATAGAATTTACCGCCGCACAGTTGGTGAGCGGCGGTAATGTCGCCCCAGCGGGTAACACTATTTCCGGCGATGCCACGGACCTCAACTTTCCGTATGACATGGCTATAGACAGCGCCGGAAATATCTATGTGGCAAACTACTGGGGTAATAGCGTCACCGTGTACGACGTTGGCAACCAAAGCGGGAACGTCACGCCCAACCAGAATATCGTGGGCGCCGCAACTCTGCTTAGTTCCCCCGTCGGTGTCGCAGTTGACTCCGCCTCGAATATCTACGTTGCCCAACCGGGCAACCTGTTATCTTTTGCGTCCGGCACGACCGGCAACGTAGCGCCTAATATTAATATCACCGGAGCCAGTGCGCTTGTAAACTGCGGTGTCGGTAGGATGGGAATTACGCAGCCGAAGCAGGAATCGATTCGCGCCGTGCGCCAGATTCAAGCTGTCGTGATACGTAGCGTGATGCAACAGCGGATAATGGCCGGAGGATAATGGCCGAAGACGGGTTGCCGGAGCTTAACGCGAAGGCTCTAACTGCCGCCGGGTCGCCCCTTTTATATCGCGTACCGCCTTCTCCGCATCTTCCGACTGCGTATCGATTTTCGATCTCATCTCCCGCTCCTTCTGCGGTTAAAGATGAGCCAAAAATCCTCTCTTCCTCAATCGCCTCGAGTTGTCCAACTTGTGCTGACGGGGAACACCGTGCACTCACAAAGTGGCCCGTCCAAATCGATGACATGGTATGACGTATGATAAATTATGGAAAGCGAAGAGATTTTAATGTGCCCATCGTGCCACGCTGCAGTACAGACAGGAGCATACTTTTGCCAGAACTGCGGGGCGGCACTTAAAGAGAAACCACCGCCTACTTCGGTTGGCGCGCAAATCAAGATCTATGCCGTAAGCGCACTTCTTCCTCCATTCGGGCTCATTTACGTGTGGAGATATCTAAAGCAACCGGACGAAACATCGAGAAGAATCGGCTGGGTCGCCCTCATACTGACGATCGTCATGACAATAGCCACGCTCTGGCTCACGTTCGTGGCTATTGATTCCTTTAATCGGTCGGTCAATGCGGCGCTCGGCGGTGGAGGCTTTAATTAATATGGGATCAGTCCTGGGCGGGCTGCATCATCACCACGTCAGGTGTCCCTGCTGAAAATTCCGAAAGCGGCGAGAAGACTGGAGTTTTTTGCTTGGCCGCCGTAGCGTCGCGGGCATGCACACCTTTTTGTCTGCGCTCTCTACCACGATCGCATGCCGGTTCCGCAGCC
>NZ_JBEKBF010000034.1:0-9547 GCF_050015535.1 Binatus soli (SeqCode)
GGCTGCGGAACCGGCATGCGATCGTGGTAGAGAGCGCAGACAAAAAGGTGTGCATGCCCGCGACGCTACGGCGGCCAAGCAAAAAACTCCAGTCTTCTCGCCGCTTTCGGAATTTTCAGCAGGGACAGGGGCTCATGAAATCTGAGCCATTGTCAAAAGAATTCAATCACAAAAATGGCGGCATCGCGTTTGCTCATATCGATCCGTCGCACCGCTGACCAAAGATGACTGAGCATAAACCGAGCAAAAATCTCTGGGCGCTTAGTTCCCTTGCAGCCACGATGGGTGATGGCGCTGCCGATTTCGCCGCCGACGATCACGAATCTTTTCGCCGGCAGGAATTCGTCTTTGCCTCTCTCAATCTCCTGCTGATTGGTGCGCTACTAGCGCTGCAGGCAATCTCAAGGTTCGTTCGCGGCAGACCTTCCGCGTCGGTCATCATCGTCCTGGGGGTTGGTTTGATCGTCCAGGCGGCTCACCTCATCTGGCTTCGCAGGAAGAACGCGCCGCTTTCTCGGCCGACACGACGGATCCTCACGTTCTGGTCTCTCGGATTCAACTCGACGCTCGCGTTATTGCTCACATCGTTAACCATCAGAGGAGACACTGCGTACTACGCCCTGATGCTTCTCCCTATACTCGAAGCGTCTTTCAGGCTTGGCCTCGGCGCCACGATCGCAGTGGTCGTGCTGGCGGACTTCATAAGTTTCATGGGCGCCTATGGCATGAAATTCGGCGAGTACATTGAAGCCGGCGCAATGTCAGTGATTTACAGCGTGATGGGAGTGTTGGTGTGGCTCCTGGTCAACAATCTTCGCACGCGCGAGGCAAAATTCGTGCGCAATCTCGAGGAACTCGAGCGCACCCGTCAGCAATTGCTCTCTGAAGAGAAGCTCGCCGCGATCGGCCGATTGTCCAGGGCAATCGCACACGAGATCCGAAATCCCGTTGCGATGATTTCCAGCTCACTGGCAACCGCCACCCGGCCGGGTCAGGACGAAACAGAACGAGAAGAAATGTTCTCGATCGCAGCGGAAGAAGCCGTGCGTCTTGAGCGGGTTACCACCGACTTCCTGGTTTACGCGCGTCCGCGCGCCGTGCAAATCGCGCAAGTAAACCTCGCCGACACGCTGAACTACGTCGCAACCGTCGCCCGCGCGTATGCGGCCAATGAAGGAGTAACGATCGATGTGGCGGTCGATAGGAACCTTGAGGGAGAGTTCGATGCAACTCAGATGCATCAGGCGCTCCTGAACCTCGTGCTGAATGCAATCGATGCATGCCATCGGGGTGACTGGGTGAAACTCAATGCTCAGATGAACGGGAATGGCACGATCAGAATCGACGTGGTTGACCCGGCTGGACCGATTCCCGCTGAAATTGTGGCGTGCATTTTCGAGCCACTGTTCACTACCAAACAGAGCGGCAACGGACTCGGTCTCGCGATCGCGCGCAATATCGCGCTCGCGCACGGCAGCGATATTACATTGAGAATCAACGAAACGCGGCGGGTATGCTTTTCCATCGAGATACCGGCACACTTCCCGAGCCAATCTCTTAGATAGGGGCCACAGTATGGGCAAGATACTCGTTGTAGATGACGAACCGCACCTGCGGCGGATACTCATCTCCAATCTGAAGCAGGAACATCACGAAGTAGTCGAGGCGGCCGGCGTCAAAGATGCGCGGGGCGCGCTTGCCGAGTACACATTCGACGCTGTCATAACAGACCAGAAAATGGGTGATGGTGAAGGATTGGACGTCCTGGCTGCGGCGCGGGAGGCCGATCTGACTTTGTCAGTCGTTTTTCTGACCGCGTTTGCGACAATTGAACTCGCAGTGGAGAGCATGCGCCGCGGCGCGTTTGATTTCATTACGAAGCCCTTCGTTCCGGAAGTATTGCTGGCATCAGCCACCCGCGCGATGGAGCACACGCGGCTCGTGCGTGAGAACAGCAGGCTTCGCGACACGGTGGTGCGCCTTGAAGGCTCGTCGGAGATCAGGGGGCACAGTCTCGCAATTCGCCAACTTCGCGAGAACATTGCGCGCGTTGCACCAACCAACGCTACCGTCCTCGTCACTGGAGAAACTGGAACCGGCAAGGAGCTTGTGGCCCGTGCAATTCATCGCAACAGCCTGCGCGCCGAAAAGCCCCTGGTCGCCGTCAATTGCGCGGCGTTTACCGAAACCCTTCTGGAAAGCGAGCTGTTTGGAAACGAGCGGGGAGCGTTCACGGGCGCGGACCGCGCGCGCGAGGGAGTTTTTGAGGCAGCACACGAAGGTACTCTCTTTCTGGACGAGGCCGCCGAAATGTCGCTGCCGGCACAGGCCAAACTACTGCGGGTGCTGACGGACGGGCTCGTCACCCGCCTCGGATCAACCAAGCCCCGGCGCACCGATGTGCGGCTGCTGGTCGCGACCAACAGGGATTTGAAGCGGCGCGTACAGGAGGGCCGTTTTCGCGAGGACCTCTACTACCGGCTGGCTGTAGTTCCGCTCACGGTTCCTGCTCTGCGCGATCATCGCGAGGATATAGCCGAGCTTTGCGCTCTCTTCCTGGTGCAAGCTGTGCGCGATTTGAAGACGCCACCTCGCAGAATCAGCGCCGAGGCGATGCGCACGCTCCTCAGCTACGACTTTCCCGGGAATATCCGCGAACTTCGTAACCTCATCGAGCGCGCATGCATTCTCTCAACTGAGGAGGAAATCACACCGGAGAACTTCCCGGTCTCAACGCCTCGCAACGCAAACGGCTTCGCGCCCCGCAGCTCCGCCGAGCTCACTCCCGACCAGCTCGCCGAGATGATGCCCGAGACGCACAATCTTCGAGACTTTCTGGCCTCGCTTGAGAAAGCAGTGATTCAGCGTGCGCTAAAAATAACCGATGGCGCCCAGGCGGAAGTCGCGCGCCGGCTTGGAATGTCGCGAAGCGATCTTTCATACAAGCTCGGCAAGCATCGTAAGAAAGACGCGGCGTGTTGAAAGTCTTAGTTAACAGGTATGGCAGGAGGGCCAAATGAGATCTGGTTCGAAACAAATCGAAAGAACAGGCGCGCGCTGGACGATGTTCGCATTGTCCCTGCTTGCGGTCGTTACGTTTGCGGCCCCGGCTCTGAGCCAGGGCGCCGCTCCGATGTCGCAGAATCCCGCCGCCCAATCGGCGGGCAATCCGTCGACTCAGCCACCGGGCGAGAACAATCAGGGCGGCTATGCCGATCCGATCGCGGCATTCAATGAGCCGATGTTCACCTTCAACCTCAAGCTCGACGATTGGGTGCTGCGCCCTGTCGCCAGCGGATACGCCACCATCGCGCCCCAGCCGGTGCGTGAGAGCGTGAGCAGATTCTTTGACAACGCCCATGTCATCCCGCGCTTCGCCAACAACCTGTTTCAGCTCAAGCTGGCCGAGGCCGGCAGCGAAGCCGCCCGCTTTGGAATCAACACGACACTCGGATTGGCCGGCTTCTTCGATCCTGCCGACCTTTGGTTTGGGCTCAAACCGCGTCCCAACGATTTCGGTCTGACCATTCGCTACTACAACATTCCGACCGGTCCGTACCTGATGCTGCCGTTTTTTGGACCTTCGACGATTGGCGACACAGTCGGCCTGGTCGCCGACGGTGCGATGAATCCGATCAGCTACTTCGTTCCGCTGTGGGTGGCGGTCACGGTGGCCACCGGGCAGGGCGCGGTTCAAGCGGTGAACTATCGCTCGCTGCATCTGAACCAGTTCGAGGAAGCCGATCGCTATGCGATCGATCTCTACGGCGCCGTTCAGGACGCGTACCTGCAGACGCGCGTGCACAACGTCAAGAAGCTTCACGACGAACAGTGGTAAGCCGCTCCGGATTCGTTAGTTAAATCCAAAGGATCAGGCTCTCGGTTTCAGCGCCGCGACGAAGAAATCGGCGATCACAGGCGCCAGACGCGCGTGAACCGTTTCCCTATCGACGCCGGCCCGATCGATAAACAGCGGTACTCCATTCGCCGCCAATTCGGACGTGGCGCAATTCAGATAGACGAAGTGGCCCTCACCGGCATCGAGCTTGAGCAGAGTGGCCCGCGGTAAATTTGCAGCGTAGCGGCCCGCGTGATTCCCAAACGGAAGAAAATCGTTTTGCTCGGAGCCGACTACGAAGACAGGCACCCGCACCGTCGCCAGCGAAGCCGCACTGTAGCCGGGCCCGGCCGCTGTATCGAGCGCTACGATCGCCCTGACCCGCGCGTCGCGGTACGAAGCCGACGCTTCCGCAGGCGCCGGCATGAGCATGCGGTCCGATTCGCCGTACTTGCATCCAAGGTCGCCCTCGGCCGCGTCGGTCTGGCAGTATGCGGCAAGCGCGGCCGGATCGAAGGTGGCCCCGCCCAGTGCGATCGCGGTCGCACCTCCCGACGAATGTCCGATTGCGCCGATTCGCGCCGCGTCGACACGACCCGTGAAGTCGTCGTGCTCGAGGATGCGGTCGATCGCGAATGAGCAATCCGGCGGGCGCATCCACAGCCGCGTGACGGCGGCGGGCTCGATCGTGTCAGGTCCGTATATCCACGACTCTCCGAAGTGCGACACTCCCGCTACGACGAACCCGCGCCGCGCAAGGTACTCTGCAATCCATCCATAGTCGCGCGCCGCCCCGAGCGCGCCGTGCGACATCACAATCAGGGGAAGCGGCGGGTCGCGCGAGTCGAAGGCGCCATCGAGCGCCGCCGATCCCGCGCCGAGTCCATAGATGATCGGCTGCTCCGCGGTATCTGCGGCGGCTGGATACCAGACATCGACCCACACGGGCCGCTTGCGCGCAGAATCGCGCCATTGATATTGGCGAAACCCGGCCTGGTGCACTCGAAACCCTCCCCGGACGCAATCGTTCTTTCCACACGCGCCGCGGCGAATCGATTCCGCTTCACCATCGCGCTGGCGCTTTACTCGCCGTCTCCGATCTTTTCGTCCGGTTTCGTATACCTGCGTCTACCAAAAACTCCGAAAGCAGCGAAAAGTCTAGAGTTTTGAGAATCACCGCCGTGGTGTCGCCGGTATGCTTAAGCTCGTGCGATCGATCGTCTGTCGGCTTGGATACCGATTCCGCAGTCGGGCGGTTGTGGAACTAGAGAACCTCGCCCTCCGTCACCAGTTGCACGTTCTTCGCCGCCAGCGGCCAGGTTGGCCCCAGCTATTCGCGATCGACCGCCTGCTCTGGGTCTTGCTCTACCGACTGTGGCCGCGCTGTCTGGACGCGATGGTGTTGGTCAAGCCGGCCACCGTCGTTCAATGGCACCGTCAGGGACCCCGACTGTTTTGGCGTTGGCGCTCCAGATCCGGGCGGCCGTCAATGGACCGCGAGATTCGTGACCTGATTCGGCAGATGAGCAGCGCCAACCCGCTCTAGTGCGCGCCCCGGATCCACATTGAGCTGCTCAAGCTCGGCATCCAAGTCAGCCAAGCGACCGTCGCGAAGTACATGGTGCGAAGGCGAGGTGCGCCTTCCCCGACCTGGCGCAGCTTGCTGCGGAATCACGCCGAAGGCATCGCTGCCATCGATACGTTCGTTGTGGCGTCCGCGTCGTTTCGGCTGCCCTGCGTGATGATCATTCTGGCCCACGATCGCAGGAAGATCGTGTGCGCAGCTGTAACCGAGCATCCAGTCCGTCACATAGATGTTGCCGCTGGAATCCAGCGCGATGCCGTACGGAGCGCCCAAGGCTGCCGGCCTATTCTGTTACTACCTTGCCGCCCTGTACCGATGGACCCGAAAGAGGACCTGGTGGTAGTGTTCATGACCCAGATCATGCCGTCGGCTGCGTACAACTTCCGCGGGCAACTTAAGAACATCATTTATTCGGCCATCGTCGATTGAGGTGTAGGCCATGGAGACGTACGTCGAGCTCGATACCCAACTGCCTGACCATTACCGGACTCTCAAGGAGAACATTCATCGGTTCGCGCGCGAGGTGATGCGCCCGACCGCGGCCGCTCTCGACCGGCTCGCCGATCCGAGCGCGGTAATCGCCCCGGGCTCGCCGCTGTGGGACTTCCTCAAGCCGGCATATCGGCTCGGATACAATAAGGCCGGGTTTTCCACCCAGTTCGGCGGACTCGGACTGAGCGGCCTTGGGCAGCATATCTACCTCGAGGAGCTTGGATGGGGCAGCGCCGACCTCGCCCTGACACTTGGTCTTGCAGGGGCGCCGTTCGGCGCGCTTGCGGCCACCGGCAATCGCGAACTGATCGAAAAGTATGTCGTGCCGTTCATTCAGGATCGCGAGGCGCAGTACATCGGATGCTGGCCGGTGACCGAGCCGCAGCATGGATCGGACTGGGTGACGGCGAATTGGGGCGGGGGGCACGACGACCTGGCGGGTCACGTGATCGCCCGGCGCGACGGCGATTCCTACGTGATCAGCGGGCAGAAGGCGGCTTGGGTTTCCAACGGAACGATTGCGACCCATGGCCTGGTGATTCTGATCGCCGACCCCTCACGCGGCAGCGTGCTCGGCCGAGGGGTTGCTTTCGTGCCGTTTGACTTGCCGGGCGTATCGAAGGGCAAGCCGCTCAACAAGCTCGGCCAGCGCGCGCTCAACCAAGGCGAGATTTTCTTCGATGAGGTCAGGATTCCGAGCAGCTACATGCTGGTCGCACCCGACAAGCTCGCGGCCGCGGCGGCCTACGGCAGAGGTGGCGGTCCGAATGCGATGCTGGGGGCGGTCTTCACCGGAGTGGCTCGTGCGGCCTTCGAGATTGCGCTCGATTACTCCAAGCAGCGCATCCAGGGCGGCAAGCCGATTTGCGAGCATCAACTCGTGCAAAAGCACCTGTTCGAAATGTTCACCAAGGTCGAGGCGTGCCGCCTGCTCTCGCGCGCGGCGATAACCTACAACACCGACGCGCCTGTCCCCGCGATGGAATACTCGATTGCCTCGAAGACCTTCTGCACGCAGGCGGCATTCGAGGTCGCCAGCGACGCGCTTCAACTGCTGGGCGGCAACGGCCTCAGCAAGGAGTATCCGATCGAAAAAATCTTCCGCGACGCGCGCGCCGCGCTGATCGAGGACGGCACCAACGACGTGCTCGGCCTGGCCGGGGCGAAGCTGGTGCTCGCGCGCCCCTCCTGAGCGTGGCCGGGATGCGCCACGCGAATGCATAGGCCGATTCCGTTGCAAGCACTTTTTTAGGTAGCGCCCGACTACGCCCCGCGCCTGCGGATGCGCCCGAGCAGCGTTCGGCCGAAACGCGTTCGCCGCGAATCGAGCGCGGGGGAGGCTCGCCTGATTCTCCCAAATCGAGAATGACGCTGAGCGCGTTTCCCCGCGGGGCGTCTCCTCGACAAAGCGATTCCCCTAAGCAACCGATGCGAAACGAAGCACCGCGGAAAAAATCTTGGCCTCCCAGACGGGATTTGAACCCGGGTTACCGACGTGAAAGGCCGCATAAAAGCTGTCCCTACATTGTCCGCCTGTATTCATCCCCTTGGTGGTCAAGGTGATGGTCAGGTTTCCGCGCGCGTGGATGCACCGCGTAATCCGCGCCCTGGGCTGCCAAGAGAAGCGCAAGAAGAAGGGCTGAGTGAACGACACGCTCTCGTAGGCAGCGTTGCGGTTGGCAAAATATGACCCGGTGGGAAATTATCTGAACTATGAAATGGGTAAGGCGCATCTTGCTCTTCGCGTTGGCCGGCTTCGCACTGATAGCGATGTTTATCGTGGACGCGGCTTACTACGGCGCCGGAAAGATCATCACCCGAACATCGAGCGACGAGCACCGCATCATCCACGGTAATCCCGAAACTGCGCTTGACCTCGCGTACGAGGACGTTAGTTTTAAAGCCGAAGACGGAGAGACGCTGCGGGGCTGGTTTGTGCCGGCAGCATCCGCCGATGTCGGCGTGGTTACAGTGCATGGCTTGGGCGCAAATCGCCTCCAGTTTCTGCGCGAGGCGAAAATGCTACACGATAGCGGCTATGCGGTCCTGATGTTCGACTGCCGGGGCCATGGGATGAGTGACGGCAGCGGACGCATAGTACGGCTCGGCATATGGGAGCATCGCGACGTGGAAGCCGCGGTCGCGTACCTCAAGCAGAGCCGCGGGATAAAGCGCGTGGTCGTGTTCGGATGCTCGCAAGGTGCAGCGAGCGCGATCGAAGCCGCCGCTGAAGACAAGGATATCGAGGGCGTCATCGCCGAGGCATCGAACCTTTCACCCCGTGAAATCCTCACCGTCGCTATACGACGAGCCCGCCCCGATCTCGCGCCCGGCTTCGTTGCGATGATGACTTGGATCGCGGTTTGGCGGATGGGTGGCCGCGGGATGCCCGGTCCCATCGATGCAATCACGCAAATCGCGCCGCGACCCGTCCTCCTGATGCAAGGCTCTGCCGATGACACGGTGCCGCCGAACGATGTGCGGGTACTATTCGATCAGGCGCGCGCGCCAAAGTCGATCTGGATTGGGGAAGGAGCAGGACACTGCGAGCTGCGGGAAAAATATCCACAGCAGTATCGCCAACACGTGATCGATTTCCTGACACGCTATTTCCCTATTTCGAAATAGGATGGGCGGACGGCAGTTTTCGCACTCAGAGACCGAGATTATCCGCATGGTTCCCCGCGACGGACAGCTTCTTTCCGAGGGCGCGGGCAACTCGCTCGGAAGGCACGAAAAATCACCGACAGCGTGCAGCAATCAAAAGTTTGCAGACATCGAGGACTCGGGAAAGATACCAAGGACCTTCATAAGACTGGGTTGCGAACTTGGACCGCCACTGACATTATCCAACGCGTAAACTATTTCGGAAATCACTTCCGAATTGGGCAACTTAAGGCGATCAGCTAAACGAAAGGAGCACACCTTGGATTTACAGAAGATCTTGTCAGAGCTGAAAGCAGAAAGAGATCGGATCGTCCGGGCCATCGAAGCTCTGGGCGGAAAAGCCACCTCATCGCCTGCTACGAAGACGCGCGCAAACGGTGCAAAAGCGTCGGGTCGGCGGCGTGGCGGAATCACGCCGGAGGGTAGAAGGCGCCTGTCACTGGCGATGAAGAAGCGCTGGGCGGAGCGCAGGAAGAAACGATCCTAACGGCACTCAGCGTCACCGCTGAACCTTTTGGGGGTGCCCCGGGGTCACTAAATTGTGCCCATTTTTGGTGCACTCTCACGCTAGTGAATGCTATCGTTCAGGAGTCTTTGGAAATGGGCTGCAATTGCGCAGGATAGCGGTATGGGCCCCCCGCACCAATAGAACTCGCCGTTTTCATCGTGAGGCGCCCGCCGTGGCCGGGAAAACACGTACCGCCTGGCGGTACGCGGCGGATCTGAGTTATAAGCAGCTTGCTCGGCAAGATCATACGGAAATTCCGGCTTAGGCTATCGCGGGGGTATCTGCTTTTGTCCGCGCGCGACAGCACAGCAGACTTAGAGTTCGATGCCGTCGCGACGAGCACTCTCGGAGAGCCAGCTCGCGCGCGCATTCTGGCGCTGTTCCGCGCGTCGTATCGGGAAGCCAACGAGGCGTACCTCGAGCGCTCTCTTTCCCGGCTGCGCTTCATCGCGACCGC
>NZ_JBEKBF010000035.1:0-8099 GCF_050015535.1 Binatus soli (SeqCode)
ACCTTCGAGACCTACCACGAGCTGCCCAGGAAGAGCCGCCAGCCCGAGGAGGTCATGCGCGAGTTGCGCAGCATCGCGCGCCAGGAAAACACGCGCTGGCAGACCGGCCAGATCTCGGGCACCTACTACCACGGCGGGATGGAGCACTACGCTTACCTCAACCGCGTGTTCGCGCTGTTCTCGCACGTCAACCTGCTGCAGCGCGACATGTGCCCGAGCGGCACCAAATTCGAGGGCGAGGTAATCGCGATGACCGCGCGGATGCTCGGCGCGGCGCTCGCGCGCGAGAAGGACCCACAGGCCGACGTTTGCGGAGCGATCACTTCGGGCGGCACCGAGAGCATCATCCTGCCGATGCTGGCGTATCGGGAGAAAGGGCGTGCCGAGCGCGCAATCACAGCGCCCGAGATGGTGGTGCCCGAGACGATTCATCCGGCATTTTCCAAAGGCGCACACTTTTTCGGCATCAAGCTGATTCGCGTGCCGGTCGGAGCCGATTACCTGGCCGACGTGGACGCGATGCGGCGCGCCATCGGGCCCAACACCATCGCGATCGCGGGTTCGGCGGCGAATTACCCGCACGGGCTGATCGATCCGATCGAGAAGTTGTCCGAGCTCGCGCTTGAAGCCGGCGTCGGTCTGCACGTCGATAGCTGCTTCGGCGGTTTCATCCTGCCGTGGATCGCAAAGCTCGGCTATGACGTTCCGGCGTTCGACTTCCGCCTGCCTGGCGTCACCTCGATGTCGTGCGATACGCACAAATGGGGCTATGGGCTGAAGGGTGCGTCGGTCGTGCTCTATCGCAATCGCGCGTTGCGACGGCGCATGTATTTTGCGATGAGCGACTGGCAGGGCGGGTTGTATGCGTCGCCCACGGTGGCGGGCAGCCGCTCGGAGGGAATCAGCGCATCGACATGGGCGGCGATGGTCACGCTCGGCGAGGAGGGCTACCTGAAGGCGACCCGCCGCATCATGAAGGCGGCGGACACGATCAAGTCGGGGGTCGCAAAAATCCCGGCGCTCAAGATTATCGGCAAGCCGACCTACTGCATCGCGTTCACGTCGGACAAGGTGGACATCTACCACGTCAACGATTTCCTCGTGGAGCGTGGATGGCGGCTTAACGGGCTTCAGCGGCCCGCCGGCTTTCATCTGTGCGTCACCTTGCCGCAGACACTTCCGGGCGTGGCGGCGCGTTTCGTCAAAGACATCGCGGCCGGCGTCGAGTACGCGAAGAATCCGCCCGCGACGCCCGCGCGCAGCGGCGCGGTGTACGGCGGCGGCGCAGCCTCGCTCGATCCATCGATGGTGAATGAACTGATGTTCGCGTGGCTCGACGCGAGCACCGAAGTCCCGTAACCGGGCCGGCTCCCGAGCAGACCAGCCTATGCCGACGATGGATGATCGCGCGATCGGAGAGTACGCCGCCTTTGCCTGCCATCTGGCGGACCTCGCGGGACGCACGATCCTGCCGTATTTTCGCGTGCGCCTGGCGGTCGAGAATAAGGCAAGCGGCAGCGGCTACGATCCGGTGACGCTCGCCGATCGTGCGGCGGAGCGAGCAATCCGCGACGAGATTCACCGTGTTCATCCCGGCCACGGAATCCTCGGCGAGGAGCAAGGCTTCGCGGCCGGCACCGACGGCCTGACCTGGATCATCGATCCGATTGACGGGACGCGCGCCTTCATTATCGGACAACTGCATTGGGGCGTTTTGATCGCACTCAACGACGGTGCGCGACCGGTGATCGGCGTGATGCATCAGCCGTACACGGGCGAGACGTTCATCGGTTCACGCCTGGGCGCCGAACTGAGGGGTCGCGGCCTGAGCAACCCGCTTCGGGTGCGCGAATGCCGGCGGCTCGAAGACGCGATCGTCTGCGCAACCGATCCGGCGATGTTCTCCGGCCCGGGCGAACGCGAGGCGTTTCGCCAGCTCGCATCCAAGGCGCGGATGAGGCGCTACGGCGGCGATTGTTATTCGTACTGCCTGCTCGCCTCGGGCTTCATCGATCTGGTGATCGAATCGAGCCTCCAGCCTTACGATATCCAACCGCTCATCCCGATCATCGAGGCCGCAGGTGGAATCGTGACGAGTTGGTCGGGCGGCCCACCATATGACGGCGGGCAGATCATCGCCGCCGGCGATCGCGAGCTGCATAAAATCGCGCTAGCGATGCTCGCGTCCGCCGCGCGATAACCGATCCTCCTGCGTCGCTTCTCTGGAGCCACCCGCCGGATTCGAACCGGCGACCTGCTGATTACGAGTGAGTCCAGGGGCCATCACCATCGATCACGATACAACAGCATCTGCGAGAAATGGGGGTTTCGTTCGAATCGAGGGACGGGCAGCGCTGGGCAGTTACTTCCCGCCGTTCTGGATGTATTTTCCGGCGTTTGTCAGCGTTCTCATGAAGTTCTGGATGCCGGCGCCCCGGCGGATGAACTCGGGCACCTGTATCCCCAACGCCTTGCTCGGGTCGGCCGCCACGCTGACGTAGCGAATTTCCGTCGATTTGCCATCCTTTGAAGGGCTCAAAACGTAATCCGCCCGGAACTTGATCGCCGCGTTGGCGGCGCTCTGGGCCGTGATGGTGTGCTTGGCTGGGTCGAACATGAATTTAACCACGAACGGTTTCTTGTTCGGGTTGAGATCGGTCGCTCCATGGTACTCGACCACTTTGCCCGTGGCGCTGTTCGACAGGACCTTGACGCTCGTGATGTCTGCAGAGTACTTGCTGAGCTTGTCGGGATTTGTCAGTGCCTCGTAGACTTTCGCTACAGGTGCGTTCAGGCTCGCGGCCAATTCGAGGCGGAGGTTGCCGTCCTTGTCCATCGAGTTCTTCAGACCCTCGAAGTTCGGTTCGATGGTATCCGCGTGCGCTCGATCTCCCGGAAACGTCAAGAGCGTCAGACCAAGCATCAAAATCGTCAACGAACACGCGAACCTCGAAGACATTATGGTTCCCCTGCTGAGAAGATCTGATCGGTTATCGGCGGCGTGAATTGTGAAACATGGCCGCCCGCCGGTCAAGGGACCCAGCGATGGCCGCACGGCCCTTGTAAAGCCCGAAACGGCCGGCGGATATCGTCCCGCGAAAAAGGCGCCAGCACGAGTTCTCGGGACGGACAGCCAAGTCAGATCGGGAGTCGTGCTCTGGTGTCCGGCCCGATCTCGTCGAGACACACTTCGCGGTGCTCGCAGGCCGAGACGTGGGCGGCGATGGCGAAGCCGAGCGTTGCCGCTGCATCGTCGGCATCCTGTGGGGGTTGGCGGCCTTCAATCAACGCGTCGATGAAATCGTGCACGCCGAGGCGAAAACTTTCCGACCAGTCGTTTGGAATGTCGTGCCAGGCGCGCGTCTGGCCGTCCCGATACAGGACCAGCGCAGGCTCGTCGAGAAGAGAACCGGTACAGCGGTTGATCCAGATGATGCCCTCGGTCCCGTGGATTTCGATGCGGTCGTCACTGGCGTAGTACTTCGAGCGTACGCGCATGCCCACCGACGCGATGACTTCCCAGCTGCCGAACTTGGGTACGCCGGCGTACTTCCAACTGATCAAAGCGGGCCCGTCGTAGAAAGCGTCCGGCCCAAACCGGTTGACGTGAATCCACGCGTGCACGCGTTCGACCGGCTCGGCGACGAAGAAGCGCGCCATGTTGTAGCAATGGTAGCCGTGGTCGAAGCAGGTTGGGCCACCACCGCAGGTTTCCGGATTCATGCGCCACGCCAGCGACGTGGCCGGCACCCGCCAGCCGTCATCGAAACGTCCGGCCGCCGTCTTGATACGCACCGAGATGGGCTCACCGATTGCGCCTTCCTGGACCAGCGCGCGCGCCTTGACGTGCGGCGGATAGTACATGAAGTTCTCGAAGACACGCAGCCGGCGTCCCGCACCTTTGGCCGCTTCATTCACGTCGTCGAGTTCGCGCAGCGTCAACGCCGGCGGCTTCTGCAACGACACATGCTTGCCTGCCTGCAACGCGGCGATGGCGACCTCCCGATGCAAGTGGTGTGGTATCAGGATCTCCACGGCGTTCACGTCGGAGTCGGCGAGAAGCTGGTGATAGTCGCGATAGGTCTTCTTTGGTTGCCACTCCTGCTGTCGCTGAGCTAGCAGCGCTTCGTCGTTGTCACAGATTGCTGTCAGCTCCGCGCGCGAGTGATCGCGATAGCCCAGGACCTGCAGGCTGGCGATCCGCCCGCAACCAATCAGACCAACGTGTACGCGTTCGAGCGGCGTCATACTGCACATATCTCAAATCGTGTGTCACCTGTCTATGACAGATAACGCCCTTGATGCTGCGTTCGGGATTCCGTACAGATCGGACTCACGGCCGGCGACGAAAAGTGCGCTACGTCCAAAGATTTCGCGCGCCGGTTGTCGTCCTCGCGATAACTTTGTTGGCGCTGATCTGCGGGGGCTGCTTCGACGCCTACTCGCCATATCGCGGACCCACATCGGCCGCGACCTTCCCTTGCGCCGAGGGTGACTATCTATGCACGGAGACGCGCATTACCCAGCAGGAGATAGCCAACACAGAGGGGGACTTCTGCGGGGACCAACGCGACGATGGGCTGCGGCGAGCCGGCGGCAGCGAGCGGTCGTGCGAAGACCTGTGCGAAACCACGCATGAGAATGACCGCGAAGTGCGCGACTGTGACCGTGAGTGTCAGGCCGACCGGGACGACTCCGACACGCGGGAGCGTCAGTTCTACCGTTATTGCATGGAGCAGCCGTGAGTCTCGACCACGCGGGCGGATGGCTGGCGCTCGTGATGCCTCGATTCCGGTGGGCGCGCCTGGGTGTGTTCCAACTGCGCGCCTACGTGATGGGCGGGCCGATGGAATTTGAAAGCATGCTTTTCGGCCGCACGCGAGGCCGGGACCCCAAAAAGGAGGGTTGCCGGGCATCGTGGCGCGCCCCCCTTTGCGTGTCGATAGCTCTGATTTTTTTCTCGGGGAATTTCTTTTCGAGCGCCTGGGCGCAGCAGACGAAATTAACCAAGTGGCGCGATGCTACCTGCTGCACGATTACGAACGGAGAATACATCGAGACACTTGCACTCGTGCGATGGGCCTGTCCGAAGTTGTTTCCTCGCGCCGACGTGGTGATCGGTCCTGTTCGGTCGTGATTGGCAGTCGTTTGGCAGTCGATCCCAAGCGCCGGATCGCTACGGGTATGAGAAACTCACGGATGTTGCTTACGCGGAATATTATCAACCGAGAGCTTTGAGGAATGATTAAAGCCCCTGAAAACAAGGCTCCAATGGAGCGTTTTGGCGAGCGCGAAAGGCAAAACTTGAGGCCTTCAGGAGGGTTCCTAGACTCAACCCCGAGATCGAACCTCGCGTTTGCAAACCGCTTGGGGCCAGTGCTAGTCCGAATCAGGATTCAAAAGGAAATTCCGGTTAAAGGGAGAAGATGAAGGCTCGCATCCTGTTTTTCGTGATGCTCACGCTCTTGTGCGCGTCGTGCGGCGGCAGCTCGAGTGGCGCCCCGCCAACGCCGGCGCGCAACGCGACGGTTCAGGTGCCTGGTCTGATGAAGACAGGACGTATCGCCCCGGCTGTTACGCTCAAATCCGGGGACGTGCTGGAAGTGGGAGGATTCGGATCCCTGGCGGCCGAAGACCTCGCTTCCGGCGAGGTATATCACCCCAAGACCGACAGCTTTACGCTGGTCGCGAATCAACTGCCGATCGCGGCGCGGAACCTCTGCCTGGCGGCGCTCAACGACGGCACGGCGTTGGAGGTGGGCGGAATCGACAGCAGCGGCAATGCTCTATTGCAGGCTGAGATTTATGATCCCGCGAGCAACGGCTTCGCGCCCACCAAAGGCGCCATGAATGACGCCCGCTATGGATGCACCGCGACCACCCTTCAGGATGGAACCGTGCTGATCGCGGGCGGAGACGCTAGCAGCGGACAGACAACCGACACCGCCGAGATTTACGATCCCGCCTCGGGCGCCTTCTCCTACACCAAGGGCGATATGATCGCCCCGCACGCGTTTCACGCTGCGGTCCTGCTTGCCGATGGCAAGGTTTTGGTGGCCGGCGGGCTCAACGGTACAGCGGTGCTGGCAAGCGCCGAGCTTTACGATCCGGCGTCAGAGACCTTCAGCGCCACCGCGGGGCCGCTCAACTCGGCCAGAGACGACTTTGCGGCGGTTCTGTTGGCTGACGGCCGCGTGCTTCTGGCGGGTGGCACGGGTGTTTCCAGCTCCCTTGACAGCGCGGAACTGTACGATCCAAGCAGCTCGACCTTCAGTTTCACTGCCAACAACATGAGCACCGGCAGATGGGATCCGTCCGCCGCGCCGTTGCCGGGTGGAAATGCGATCGTCGGCGCGGGAAGCAATTCTTTTCCAAGCCAGGTGCCGGATGCCGGTTTCGACCTGTTCGATGCCTCCACCAACACTTTCTCGCCGACCGGTGCGCTTCACATTGCGCGCATGTCGGCCGCCGCCGTCGTACTGCCCGACGGCTCTCCTCTTATTCTTGGCGGAAACGACGATCAAGGAGGCACCGGCGAAAATTACGAGCCGAGCGGTGAAATCTACAACCCCACAACCGGGACGTTCACCGTGACCGGCGGCCTCAACGCTCTCAGGGGGGCATATGCCTCGGCGCTGCTGTCTGACGGCCGCGTCTTGATCGCTGGCGGCTTCAACGAGACTGCGGCGCTTGGCACTGCCGAGGTGTTCGATCCGAAGACCGGCCATTTTATCCCCACCGCCAACAATCTTGCCGTGCTGTGCGCTCCGTGCAACGGGGTTACCCTGAAGGACGGTGATGTGCTGATCGTAGATGGCAGTAGCGGCGTTAACGCGGATCTCTTCGATCCGAAAACGATGAGCTTTTCGCCCACCTCCGGCCCAATGATCGCCTCGCAATTCGGGCCGACCGTCACTCTGCTTCGCGATGGTACAGTCCTGATCGCGGGCGGACTCGACACGAGCGGCAACGCGCTCGACACGGCGGAGCTCTACAATCCCAAGACGGGAACCTTCGCTGCGACCGGGACGATGACCTCGCCCCGCATAAGCCACACCGCCACCCTGCTCGCCAACGGCCAAGTGTTGCTCGCCGGTGGAGCCGGGACTTCGGGCGTCCTCGATACCGCAGAAATCTACGATCCGAAAACCGCAATGTTCACCGCAGTGCCGAATACGATGACCTCGCCGCGTGAGAGCGCAACCGCAAATCTGCTTGGCGACGGCCGAGTTTTAATTGCCGGCGGCCTCGATGCGGGTTTCTTATCGCTCGCCACCGCCGAGTTATTCAACCCCAAGACCGGCACGTTCACTCCAACCGTGGGCGTGATGAGCAACGAGAGGGTTTATCATTCCGCAGTCAACCTGCCCAATGGCCGCGTAATGATCGCGGGCGGTGCTATCCAGGTACAAACCTCCTTCGGGCCACAGGACACAACGACGGCCACAGTGGACTTTTACGATCCTTCAACCGGTCAGTTCCAAGCCGGAGTAGCGATGCTCTCGCAGCGCGACTACTTTACCGCAACGTTGCTGGACTCGGGAAAAGTATTGATTCCGGGTGGGCTCATCGAAAACGCGACGCTCGGAGACGTGGCGCTCGAGACCGCCGAGGTTTACACCCCGTGAAAGGAGCGATAGAGACAGCCTCACTTGGACTTTTGAATTAAGGGCGCATCAGTTATTTGAATATATAACACTGGCCGAGAAAATCTCAGCGCCGTCGATTCGCTTCGAATGAGTCACCCTTCAGTATCCATTCCAGCGGTATTTTCCCGTTGTTGTCGGTCCCGAAGAACAATGATATTTGCCCATCGGCTCTTGAAATATGTACGGGATCATCGGCAACGACAGTCAGAGCTTTTCTAAACCCTGTGCCGTGATCCACGTAAACATCTAAACTGCAGCCGTGGGAGCCGCAGTAGAGAGGCCCTTGTGTGCTTACAAAGAAAATATTTATCCCTGTTGTTTTTGGCCTGCACCCCGAAAACTCAGCCGAAATGAGGTAGAGTCCGTCGCCTGAAAAGGAGACGGACGATGAAAGGGAGTCGCTTCAGCGAGGAGCAGATCATCGGGGTGCTGCGCGAGCACGAGGCCGGG
>NZ_JBEKBF010000036.1:0-5207 GCF_050015535.1 Binatus soli (SeqCode)
CGACGGTGGAAAACGTCGAAGTGATGGGCAGTCACGTCGGGATGGGATTGAACGCCGATGTGTACCGCGTGATCGCTGATCGGCTGGCGATGCCGCATAGATCGCAGCTCCACTTGGCGGATTCACAACGCCCCGGTCGCGCAGAGTTGACTCCGGCGCGCGCTCACGCGCGTGCGTAATCGGAATGATCGCGCCCGACGTGACGCGGCAATCGTCCGAGCACCACAGATAAGCGATCGTTCTCGCGCGCCTGTTGACCTACCAGAGGCGTTCTTGCTGGATCAGACCACGAGACGTAACCCGAAACTGAGCTTATCGGCCTTACAATGATGCCGCATTTGCTCCTCTCTCTGACTGATGCGTACGTCGAGATCATCTCGCGCGCAGTAATCGGAGCAGTACCAGTGCTCCGCGACCTGCCGCGACGGATCGCGAATCTCTGCCGAGCGCAGCTCAAGATAGGTGCGGTTCTGGAAAAGCATGCCGAACCCCTCTGCGGGTGAGTCGGGCAGCAGAGACACTATTTCCTGCCCACAAAAGTTGCAGCGATGACCGACGCTAAACTGCTTCATGGCTGGCTCCTAACAGTCTCAATCTCTGACGCTTGATACTTTGACGCGACTCCCTGTCATTGCGTCGAGCAACCCCCGACCTCCCGCGAACGCGGCGCCGATCAGTGAGCTCTCAATGCGGCGACCCCCGGATGTGGAGAGTCATTGACGCGCGGGGGCAGCGTGCCCGTGTATATCGGTATCTGCACACGAGGCGTCTGCACCGCGGCAGGCACGCTCTTGGCAACGGCGGCCCGCTTGAGTTCCTCGAAGACGTCCTCCACCAGCGACTTCATCCGGTCGGGATCGGGCATCAAATTGGTCGCAGCCATCATCGTGAAATAGAGAGCCTGGTTATAGCTGACGATCGTCACGCCGAATCCGAGATTGCCGCCGAGCGGAAGCATGCCGACGTAGTCGACCATCCGATGGCCGGCGAGATAGAGCGGCACCTGTGAGCCGGGAACATTGGTGGCGACGAAGTTTATTCCCAGCGGCTGCGCCACGCGTCTGGCCCAGGATGGGAAGATTCGCTGCAGCGACACTGCGGTGTCCATGGCCGCGGTCGCAATTCCGGCGAGCACCGCGACAAGTGCCGGCGAGATGCTCCCGCCATTACTCATCAATCTTTCGAGCGCCTGCGGTTCCCCGGCTTCCTTGATCCTTTGGGTCTCCGCAGCGACGAGTTTCAGCCTGGCCACCGGATCCATCGGTTCTGCGGGCAGTTCGGGGAGCATCATCGAAACTCGATTCCCCAGCGACCCGCTTTCGTCCTCACGTCTCACATTGACCGGGCATCCGATTCGGAACGGAGCGCCGGGCTGCCCGCCATGATAGCGGAGGTAGCGGGCGGCTCCCTCGCTGAGCATCGTCAGCACGACATCGTTGATGGTACCGCCGAAGGCGGCGCGAATCGCCCGGACATCTGCAAACGACGTACGCAGCCAGGCCAGCGTCCGCTCCTGGCTTACCAGGCCGGCGTTCCATGGCGTAGCCGCGATCGGGCGCATCATCTGCCGGGCCAACCTGGCGAGCGTGCCGGCATCCGATCCGAGGTCCTTGACTAACGACCGAAAGTTCGAAGCCACTCGACTCAGGCCGCGTATCGAATCGACCTGTTCCTGCCCGCGGTCGAGCGCGGCGCCGATCACCTGTCGCAGCAGCCCCGGAAGAGGTTTTGGAGACCATGGCTCCGATTCTGTCGCCGGTGGGTCCGGCCGGAAATCCATGACCACGTTCAACAGCTCCATTCCTGACACGCCATCGACCAGGCAATGGTGGACCGGCCACATGATGACGGAGCGATTGCCCTTGAAGCCGTTGAACAGGTGCGCCTCCCACAGTGGCCGGTGGCGATCCAGCGGTTTGCGGAAGATCGCCAGGGCTGCCTCGATTAGCTGCGCTTCGGAAGTATCCGGCGGCAATTGATGAAACTTGATGTGATTCTCGATCGTGAAATCGGGGGCGTCCTCGAACGTCGCGTGATTAAGATTGAAAGGTACCGGGACCAGGCGCTGACGGTAACGCGGAAGCAGATGCAGCTTGCTCGCGAAATGCCGAATCAACTCCGGATACGTGATCTCGTCCTCGAAGAACGAGAACGAGCCGATATGCAGTGGCCCGTTGCGTGACTCGCCGTAAATGAATGAGGCGTCCTGAACAGTGAGCCGATGGCGCAGCTTTTTAATTGGAATAGACTTTTCAGACATTGCCCTCATGCCTCCAAAGCGCTCGCGGAGTTATTTGGCCAATCGTCGGGAGGACACTCCAGCGGCCAGGGGGATGGATGGGCACGGGGTCCTGATCGCAGGAAAAGAGGTGGTCTGGGGAGTCGTCATGGAATGAGCCCCGTCACTAGAGACGCGTCGCTGCTGATGCGGCGCCTTCGCTCACTCGTAAGTTCTTCTAATAGTTGAGACGCAAAAATCACGCCAAAAACCTATACAACGAATTCCGGATCCCACGCGAAATTAGCGAGCGGCTGCCGAAGATAAATCGCAGTCCTCGCAGCAGTGATTTAACGATGTGTCCGGTCGCGCCAATCGGCCTGGTGACAATTGACGCCGTCGGAATCAGACAGTTCTACACGGCACCATTCTACCGTTGCTCCCACGCACTATCGAGATCACACGCACTATCGAGATCAAAGGACGAGAGCCTGTTCGCACGCAAAAATCAGATCGACTCGCGGTTTCGCATTTCGTGTGCCTTATTTGGACCCAGCCCGGAGTGAAGCGCGGCAGTGTAGATGCGAGAACGACTCGCGCAGAGGAGGACGAAATGATAGTTGCCGAGCTGATGACCCCAAAGCCTCAGCCCGCTCAGAAACGTCGTAAGCGGAGACATGGGAACCTCCTGACCAATTAGCTGAAATTCCCGCTATTAACGTGTCTAAACCGCGATTTTGATTTTTGAAGCCGAAAAACTGCGACGAGAGAATGAAACTGATCACAACTCAGAAAACCAACCGAACCTCGCAAATACTAACTTACGAAAGGGATTACCAATATGTAAGGCCGCATTCGGCTCTCTAATCATGATTCTGCGGTCTTGATCGCGCGCCCCAGCTTAACGGCGTAGGCGCTCAACCCGATCATGATGAAGCCGAGGACGATCAGCGCGATGGGCCAGCCCATGACATCGGCGAGATACTGGTCAGTGTACCATCCCAGCCAGCCCATAAGACCAAGAACGCTGACCAGCAGGACGATGCGGCTCGCCAGCAGTATGCTGAGGTAAATCACGTAGGCGTTCAGGCCCAGGTAGCTCAGTTCCAGCGACGAGCCTTTCACAAGATCGAAAAAACCGCCCAGCGAGCCAGCGGTGCCGATGAAATACCACAATGGTGCAATCGCGCGGTGCGGCGTACGGTCGGCGGCGCGGCTCAGGCACAAAAGCGAGACGCCCGAGGCGATCGCGGCTATATCGCCGTCTATCCTCATTTTGGCCATCGCTGTGCCGATGAAAACGGTCCAGAACAGGATACTGAAAAAGCCGAGACTGCTGCGCCGCCAAGCTCGAATGACGGAATAGCCCGCGCCAGCGGCTTCATCGACTCCGTGAGCGCGTGAGGATTCGCGCACCGCCGCCCGCATGCCTGCCATTGGCCCCAAATCACGCCGCAAATCGGGCAGACCGCGGACACGATTCTGATTTGCGTGGAGCCTTGCGTATTGACCCCGGCAAGATTCAAGCTGGACCATGAGTGAAATCCCTTCGTCGTTACAGGCCAGGATAGTTCTGTCGGGCGTTCCCGAAATGTCTCCGCAAAGCTCACGCCCTGCGAGCAACTGGAAAGACCCGTTGGGTCTTTTTTTCCTACTGCTGACAATAAGTTTGCTCGATGCTGCGTCAGCGTGCAGCTATCTGCAGCCGACACCGCAGAACGGCAAACTCGAGGTGCAAGCGGTATCCTGGAAGCTCGTGAAGAAACTGGCAGAACCGGACGCCGGACTGACCGGGCGTAAGGTGACGGTTCTGAATCCGTCGGACAAAAGCGTCGTCGCTACGAAAACTACCGATAGCTCGGGCATAGTTGACTTTGACCTTCCGGCGGGGAATTACACTCTGCTTGGCGCAAGCGATGAGCCGCAGAGCGTGCAAATCCAGTCAGGACAGACGACCAACTTCAAAATCGTAATGCACTAGTGCTTCGACTCAACTGCCGCTGCTGCCGTCAAATTCAACGACGCTCGGGACATCACCGTTGCTGCGCAGCAGCGGGGCAGCTAAAAGATACCGAGGCCGGAAAGCCGTCGCCCGCATTCGTGATAGGGCCGACGAGGAACGCCGGCAGCTATTAGCACGACTGCCACCCGGTCCGGCAGAAGCCGCCAACCTCGCCACCGTCGGTATCCATTGCCGGTGGTGTGACGTGCGCCATCTCTGTTCAAGATACCGCGCCGAAGCTCCGCGTCTCTGGGCGATCCCCCGCAACGACTACCCACTACCGCTCGACCTGTGGGGCGAAGTTGCCGATGCGCCGCGACGCAATGAATCAGGTGAGTTCTCACTACGGATCCGCGACGACGCAGGACGACAAGTGGCAATCATCGCGCTTGGCCAAAGACAACCGACGCTCGCCGCAAATCAGCCGGTGATTGGTTCCGATTAACTCGCCTGCGCTGCGCGCTTCGGTCTTAGTTTAACTTTAAGAGAGGGGATCGGGAAGTCGCCGAGCGGTTCGGCGCCTCTCCTGCAATGCAGGCGACCGAGGTGATTCGCCGCGCGGCGGTCACCGCTCGCTCGATCCCAGAGATTTGACCGGCCTACCGCTGTGACTGCGAAGGTTTTATGTTGGGATCCAATTTTTGGTAACAACAGGGAAAAGAGGTAGCGCAAGAAATAGCGGTCGCCGGGCCGTTCGTGACAAGGGTCGATGTAACCCGAGTGCGCCGACGTTTTCAGGGTTTTTCATAGCGTGGGCGTGTATCAGATTGCTTCCGAAAAGTCACTCGGCCTGGCATGCTCCCCAATTTCCAGCCATTGATAAGAGTCCGCCGATTTGTTGAGGATCCCTCGGACAGGCTCCTAGGGAACCTCTGCACAGGTGGTTGAGCGCAGATCGTTTGGAAAGTGAGTCATGAAAAGTATCGCTGGAGGTGAGAACTCTGTAACGGTTGTTGCGCGGGAAGCGGCCGCGCGGGATTACTCGGA
>NZ_JBEKBF010000037.1:0-2860 GCF_050015535.1 Binatus soli (SeqCode)
CTGCGTCCAAGCCACCGAAGCGAACGTCCGCTGATTACCCATCACCGCACCTCCTCATCCGCCACTCAACCAGTTCCTTTGTACACCAATCGATCAACTTATGCAGAGGTTCCCTAGACGACTTTGCGGAAGGCGAGGGCGGGCGGAAGTCGGACGGCCTCGCAAATCGGGACGAGGCCGCTCACTATACTGACGGCTAGCGCGGCGATTAGCGCATTGAGTGTTTGCGCGGGAGTGACCCACAGCGCGCCGTTGCCGCCGAGCGCGGCGCCGAGCGTGATGCCGCCGGAGAACATCCAGAGCGCGGCGCCGGCGCCGATGATGCCGCCGAGAAATCCGATCGCGCCGCATTCGCCGAATAACAGAAAGGCGACGGCGCCGCGGCTGAAGCCGAGCGCGCGCATCACGGCGACGTCGCTGATTTGTTCGCGGACCATCATGACAGTGGAGTTGGCGGCGATGAGCAGGATGGTCAGCAAGACGACGAGGCATAGCGCAAAGACGATAGCCCTGATGTTGCCGATGGCGGAGAGGCCGGAGGAGAGCGCGTCGCTTTCGGTCATGGTGCGCGTTTCGGCGTCGGAATTAGCGAAGTGCTCATCGATCTGTTTGGCGAGCGGACCCATCGCGTCGGCGCTGGTAGCGCGCACGATAATGTTCCAGGCGATGTCTTCGTCGGGCAGCCCGTGCGCTTTGCGCGCCGCCATCAGATAGTCGCGCCGCATGAGGAAGGTATTGGGATAACGCTTGGACGCCATCTGGCCGCGTATGACGAAGGTCATCTCCATATGGTCTGAGTCGGTGCCGCGTAGGGTTACAGTATCGCCGATCTTCCAGCCGTATTTGCGCATGAGAATTTCGCCGATGATGGCGGTGCGCTTTTCTTTGGCGGTCGCCTCGCGCTGCTGGTTGGTCAACGCGTAGTCGGGAAACACGTCGCCTATCTCCGGTCCGGCGCCGACGCCGAAGACCGGCTCGCTGACATCGCGCCACGTCGCGAACCATCCCGTGATTGCGACGCACGCGGCGACGCCGGGCATTTTATTGATGTCGTCGCAATAACGCGCGGGTAGATCCTCCCACGGCGCGGTCTTGTTGCTGATTATGAGACGGAGCGTGCCGGAGGCGTCCCTGACGACGCGATCCATCGAAGCTGGCACCGATACCAGGACGGTGTAGATGAAGGTGGCCAGCGCGATTGTTAGGATAGTCAGAATCGTGCGGCGCAAATTTCGGCGCATATTGCGCTCGACCAATTTGATCCAGTTGAACACGATGATTCCCGTTCAGACTGAGCGCAGCGATTCGACAAGACCGATGCGCGAGGCGCGCCATGCAGGCAGCAACCCGCCGAGCGCGCCAATCGCAATCGCGGCGATCATTCCCGACACGAACGCGCCCGCAGTCAGCCGAAACCTGAAGATGAACTCGCCGACGTTCATGAGCTGGCTGCTCAGTCCGGTCGAGTACGCGACCAACACTCCGAGTATCTCACCCAGCACGCCGCCAGCTGCCGCGAGCACGATACTCTCCATTACGAAACTCGCGAGCACGTTGAAGCGACTGAACCCCAACACTCGCAGCACGCCGATCTCACTGGTGCGGCGCGCGACCGCGGAGTACATCGTGTTCATCGCACCGAACACCGAACCAATCGCAAGAATCAGCGCGACGATCAGGCCGAGCGCGCGCAACTGATCGACGAACTCAGTTTGTTTCGCATAAAATTCCTGCTCCGACATCGTATCGACTTTGACACGCGAATCGGTCGTCAGCGACTTGGCGAAGTCTTTATGCGTGCCGGGTCTGAGGACGACGTGAAGCACCTCGAAGCCGTTGGCGACGTGGATATCCTGGGTCAGGAGATCGAGGTCGGTCAGCACTTCCGACTCGCGCGCGCTGTCTTGATCGGAAAAGAGGCCGACAATTTTGAAGGTGCGCCGTCCAAATTTGAAATCGCTTCCGACCACGAGGTTATGAAAACGCGCGGCGAGCTTGCGGCCGACGACCATCTCGGCCGTACCGCGATTTGGCCACCTGCCGCTCTCCAAGCGCATGTCGCGATGGACCTGATAAGCGATTGAATAGACGCCGCGAAGGAGCGTGAATATCGCGCTGGAAGGGGGCGCGTCGGGGACAGGATTGAAACCGGTGATCACCTCGGGCGAGACCAGGGCTTGGCCGTCGGGAGTCGTCGCGATTTGAGGCCGGCTCTTGATGATCTCGTATTGCTCGCGCGAGATGAAGCTGCCGCCCTCGTTGGCCGTGCCGCGGCTGAGCACAATCCAGTTGTCAGTGTTCGCGCTTCGCATCACAGTCGCGCGCAGGCCCGCGGCGAAGCCCGACAAGATGAACAGGAGCATCACGACAAGCGCCACCACCGACGCCGTCATCACGCTGGTGGCGCGGCGAACCATCAGGCTGCGCAAGTTGTAACGAATCGGGATCACTTTGCCCCCGGGAAATCATGCCGGGTAGATCGAGCGTTGCCCGGTCCGGAAAGGGATGTGATTCTAAACTGTCGCCGCAGCTGTTCCTAGAGGGCGTCGAGTCATGCTTGGCGGCAGTGCAGTTCCGATACTAAGCTTCAGCAATAAAAATTTGTGCCTACCGAAAACTCCGAAAGCGGCGAAAAGCCTAGCAGGCTGTTGATTTACGTTCCCGGCAATATCCCATCAAACCGTTAATTCTCTGTTCGCGAGCTTCTGTGGTTTCGGGCCACTCGGGCCGCCGCGTCGATGTCGGAAGCAACGGAATCAGGATGCCGAAGCTTCGATCATGTCCGTCACCATCCCTGTGGAGCGTCCGGTAACCAGCAGAGACCGAGCAGGGAGTCGCCCCGGTTGCGGTTGACCGGGGC